>PHAH01000039.1 GCA_002841655.1 Candidatus Falkowbacteria bacterium HGW-Falkowbacteria-2 | reverse complement strand
GCAGGTTTGAAATATTGAGTACTGCCTGATTCATTGAATTATTGCTTACAACCATCACATCGATCAAAAAAACAACGGATTTAGTTGTGGTTCACAACCAAGAGTCTAAGTATAAGATAGAGTATGTTGATTTTAAGAAGAATCTGGGTTTTGGAGCCGCCTACAACAAACTTATTGAAATGATTGAGGGTGACTACTTTCTGATGCTAAACCCCGACATGCTGATAGAAGAGAACGCTATTAATTACTTAATCCGCTCTCTAGATGACAATACCTCTGTGGCCGTCGTATGTCCCAAAATACTTCGCTGGGATTTCAAGGGTAATCAAAAAACGGATATAATTGACTCATGCGGAATTATAATGAAACCGGGTCTAAGATTCTATGATCTCGGGCAGGGGAAGAAGGACGATGGCAGCTTCGATAATAAGACTGAGGTGTTCGGGGCCTCGGGTGCGGCCGGCTTGTTTAGACTCAGTGCTTTAAATAGTATTAAGGAGAATGGGCAATACTTTGATGAGCGATTCTTTATGTATAAGGAGGACTGTGACTTGGCATACCGTCTCGTGCGTGCCGGGTTTAGGGCCCATTTTGTGCCAGAAGCTCTAGTTTATCATGACAGAAGTGCTGCTTCCAAGGGGAATATAGTGCGCACCTGTCAAGACTGGTTTAAAAGAAACCACTTGACGCGGAGCTGGTCTTTTGTTAATCAGCATCTTTTATACGCTAAACACTTGACGACAGAGCCTTTTTATTCGCGTATTCTAGTATATGGCCAGATAGTAGCTTATTTCATTTTATCTTTAATTTTAGCACAATTTCTGCTTAAATCATATCCGATTATTTGGCGTAACTGGCGGCGTATTGACTAATGTAAAATAATGTGATAGATTGGCTTTAGCTGATATTTATGTACTTACAATATAGCGCAGGCTATATTTATTATTTATATGATGGATAATTTGCTCGAATCAATTGCGCGCGAAAAGCGCAGCGAAGAACTGGCTAAACTAAACGCTATTCAGATTGTGAATACGCTTTTTTCTGATTTAATGGAACGTGAACGAGATATTTTAACTCGTCGTTTTGGCTTGAATGGAGATAAGAATGAGACCCTTGAAAAAATTGGCCAACTTCATAAATTGACCAGAGAGCGTGTTCGTCAGATTGAAAATGCCAGCATTAAAAAAATCAAACGATTAGAGAATATTGGTGAATACCTTGCTATCTTAAAGAGCGTCGTTAACGACCTATTGAAGGAGCATGGCGGTCTACTGCGTCGCGACTATTTGCTCGACATCCTTACTGTTATGAGTTTAGAGATGGCTAGTGCTGAGGATGTAGATGTAAACACCTCTGATTATGAAAAGAATAGACAGATTTATAAGAGCCGTTTTGATTTTCTTTTGTCCAAGCTATTAAATGAAGACTTTGATTTAATTGGCGAGACCTCTAAATTTAATCCTTCTGTAAAAATTAAGGATGAAGGTGTTGATCACTTTGAGGCGATTACTGAAGACTTGATTACAGAAATTGAGGCTTCTAAGAAGACCTTCACCACTGAAGAGGTTATTGCCCTCCTAAAAAATCTTGAAAGCTATCGTAAGCATGCAGATAAGCTTGAAAACGACGGGGCTGATATCACCTCAATCTTCAAAAGTAAGACTTTCCCAGACAAGGCTGAAATCATCAATAAAAATAAGACCCTATACTCTTTATTACAAGCGGTAAAGCATCTTGAACGTAATAAATTCGGTTTTTGGGGCAAGGCAGATTGGCAGGAAATTAAACCTAAGACTATTAATGATAAGATTTACTTGGTTTTAAAGAACGCGAACAAGCCTTTGCACTTCACTGAAATTGCTACCAAAATCAACGAAATTAAATTTGACCATAAAAATGCAAATCCCGCTACGGTTCACAACGAATTAATTCTGGATGAACGTTATGTTTTGACTGGGCGGGGAATGTATGGTTTAAGGGAGTGGCAGACCACTGAAAAAGTTTGAAATACGAACAGAATATAGCCGTCCGCGATTATCGCGGACGGTTTTTTGTTTTCTTAATATTATGCTAAAATATATATAGAATAGTCCCTGTCTATTAAGGCATCGACAAGCAATAATTTGTTATGGAAATAGTCATTGACACGACCCGCTTAGTGGAGTTTTCTCAGCTTCCGATCGATCAGATGTTGTGGGTATTTTTTATAAATGTTGGCTGGATTTTCCTGGCTAGCGGTTTTTTGTATGGCACGCTCTTGATTTACAAGATGCGGATTAGCTCGCAGTGGGCAGCTAAGAACCTGAAATACATCATTCTTGCTGTTGATGTTCCCAAGGGCAATGAGCAATCACCTAAGGCCGTCGAAAACATGTTTACCTATCTCGGTGGCGCTCATGGATCAATTAACTTTTTCGAAAAATGGTTTGAAGGTAAGTTTCAGCCTTCTTTTAGTTATGAAATCGTTAGTCTTGAGGGCTATACTCAATTTTTAATAAGAACTCCAGTCGAGTACCGCAATCTGATTGAGACCTCTATTTATAGCCAATATCCAGATGCGGAAATCTCAGAAGTTGATGATTACGTTGATACAGTTCCTCATACTTTTCCTGATGAGGAATATGATATTTGGGGCTCTGAATTTATTCAGTCCAAAGACTGGTCATATCCGATTAAGATGTACCGAGAGTTCGAGCATACGATGGGTCCAAGTGAGACACAATTTAAAGACCCAATGGCATCACTAATGGATCTTTGTGGCTCCTTGCGCGAAGGAGAGCAGTTTTGGTTTCAGTTAATAGTGATTCCGACTGGCTTTGATTGGATTGCGCAAACAGATAAGGCGGTTGAAAAGATTTTGGGTAAGAAAAAAAGTTCTACAGGATTTTTTTCGAAAGCGCTCGAGTGGCTAGGAGTTCTCAGTGAAATGATTTTCAGCATCTGGGGAGATATTGAAGATAAGAAAAGTGATGACAAAGGCATGTCAATGGTAGAGTTGAGTCCTAAGCAACACAAGCAGGTTGAAGCCATCCAGGCAAAATCTTCTAAGCTCGCCTTTGAAGCTAAAATCCGAGTTATTTATGTGGCGCGTCGCGAAGTGATGAATCGTAGTAAGGTAACCAGCGGTTTTGTAGGCTATATTAAACAATTTGCCTCCCTCGATCTAAATAACTTAAAACCAGATACTACATCTACGATGACGAAGACAGCATATTTCAATAAAGATAAGCGTTTGATAAGAAAAAAGAATGCCATCATGACTAATTATATTAATCGTGATGATTATTCTGGGCGAGCGCCAGGCATTTATGATATCGAGGAGTTGGCGACTTTGTGGCACTTCCCACTTGAGGCCAATGTTAAGTCACCGCTTGTTCAGAAGGCTCCCGGACGCAAAGCTGACGCCCCGTCATCGTTGCCGATGGTTGATGACTTTATTGGCGGCACTTCACCAGAATTATTTAACCTCGAAGTGTTGCGCCGAGAAAGACAGCAGCCGGAAAAGAATGATGAAGCGGAGCAGAGGAATAGTCATAATGATAGTAAAGCTTCAGCTCCCGAAAATTTACCTTTTGCTTAATGGAAAAAGATATTAGAAAACGCCGTATAGGCATCGACGCTCGTTTTTACGGACCCTTAGGTAAGGGTCTGGGTCGTTATGTTCAAGAAATTGTTGATCGTGTGATTAGGTTGCAGGCGACTCATGACTCTGAGATTGAGTTTGTAATTTTTTTGAGTCCGGATAATTATGAGAGTTATAATTGTCCAACGGCTGATGTTCGAAAAGTTCTTGTGCCGCAAAGATGGTACTCTTGGCGGGAGCAAGTTTTTTTTCCGATTATCTTAAGACGCGAGAAACTAGATCTTATTCATTTTCCGCACTTTAACGTACCTTTGCTTACACCGTCGCCGTTCGTTGTTACTATCCACGATTTGATACTCACAAAGTTTCCTAGTCGTCGCGCCTCGATGCTACCACCTTTGCTTTATTGGATGAAACAAGCAGCCTATCGCCTTGTCGTGAGGACGGCGGTGAAAAGAGCTAAGGCAATTATTACGGTTTCTGAATTTACCAAGAAAGACATTATTGATAAGTTTTCAGCGTCTCCAGAAAAAATATTTATTACCTACGAGGGTGTTGTCGATTTCAATCAGGCGGTATCTACGGAGATGAGCTCACGGGAAGTCCTAGATAAATACGGGATAACTCAACCCTATCTTTTATATGTCGGCAATGCCTATCCTCATAAGAATTTAAGTCGGTTAATTAGTTCATATGTTGATGTACGCAAAGCATTACCAGAATTATCTTTAGTAATGGTTGGTAAGAATGATTATTTTTATCAGCGGGTTAGAGCGGAAGCAGAGCAGCTTGGTTTGTATGATGCGACTAATGGGAAGGGAAAAATCGTTTTTCCTGGTTATGTTCCCGATTCCTTGCTTGGAACCTTATACCGAAACGCTTTGCTCTATGTCTTTCCTTCTCTTTATGAAGGATTTGGTTTGCCGCCACTAGAAGCAATGTCTTGCTCATGTCCAGTCGCCTCTTCAAACCAAGCAAGTTTACCTGAGATTCTAAGCGATGCTGCTGTTTATTTTGATCCTTATGACGTGGATAATATAAGTATGACTTTACGGAATTTAGCTGGAGATGAATCAAGAAGGGCGGCGATGGTACTAAAAGGAAGGGAACACATCAAAAAGTTTAGCTGGCAGCGGTGCGCTGAACAAACACTTACCATATACTTACAGATAGTCAGATAATAATGAATAACGAAAGAAGACAATTCGGAAAATCAAATAAGGCTGCATATGCAACCGACTCTTTTATTATCGATTTAAGGGCAGCGTTAAATCAACCGATCACGGAGAAACCTAAGAAGGAAGTGATCAGGAAAGAGGCGCTTAAAAAAGTTGAAAAAAAACATACGCCTCATTTCTCTCTTTCTCTAAAGACTGTTACCGAGACCGTCGTTAATAAAAGAATAAAGTCACGTAATTCCTTTGACTGGAGTGGTTTCTTTAAATCACCGCGACGCTATCGCTGGCGATTAGCTTCTATCTTTAGGGGCGGAAAGTTCTCCTTGCCGTCGAGCGGTCGCAGGGCTCGCCGACTTTTTGCGCGGGAAGCTGCCGTGAAATGGAGAAGCATCGCGGCACATATAAAAACAAATACTAAGCGCAAAGAGAAGGAAAGGCACGCTGAGTATCTTGTGACTTGGTATCGTTCGTTGTTTGCTTTTGTGGCGGCCTTAATTTTTATTATCCTTCCATTTAAACTCTTGGCGTATTTTAAAATCCTCGATTTTAGTGGTCTGAAAGATAGTATTGTGACGCGTTCATTTTCGGCACTCGATAATTTAGCGGCAGCCTCGGGTGAGGCTTCAAGTCTAGACTTAGCTGCTGCTGGAAGCAGTTTCGCAAAAGCGGCCTCAGACTTTTCGGCAGCCCAAAATGAGTTGGGTCGAGTTGATGACTGGCTTTTCTCTCTTGCCACCTTTTCTCGTGACCCTCAGATAAAGCTGGCTGCATCTGGCAAGAAGTTTTTAGCCGTTGGTGTCGCCGGAGCTGCTTTTGGACAAAAACTGAGTGCGGCGGGGGAAGTTTTTTTAAGCAAAACCGGGGACCGCAGTTGGGGGAAGTTAATTGATGCTTTTGTTGAGCACGGCACGCCAGCCTTAACCAGCGCTCGAGAATTACAAACAGTGTTAAACGATATTAAGGTAGATGAGTTGCCACTCGAATACCAGGAGCGGTTTAGTAATTATAAACGACAAGCGGATCTGGCAGTTGACGCCTTGGCAACATTACTAAATTCCGCGCAGGAAATTAAAGAATTTATCGGCGTTAGTCAGGATAAACGATATTTGCTCGTCTTCCAGAACAATACTGAGATGAGAGGTGCTGGTGGCTTCTTAGGAAGCTATGCCTTAGTTGATATTCGCGACGGTCGCATTCGTAAGTTAGAAGTACCTTCTGGCGGAACATATGATACTGAAGCGGGAATGACTTCATATATTCGATCGCCTCGCCCCTTGTGGCTAGTTAATCCTCGTTGGTATCTCTGGGATGCGAATTGGTGGCCAGATTGGCCCACAACCGCCCGCTCATTAATGTGGTTTTATGAAAAGAGTGATGGTCCGACAGTCGATGGGGTTATTAGTTTTACGCCGGATGTCTTGGAGGACTTGTTACGTATTACTGGTCCGATTGATTTACGTCCTGAATACGAAATGTCAGTTGATGCTGATACTTTTTGGGAACTTATTCAAGCAACCGTGGAAAAACCTAATCTGCAGTTAACTCATCCCGAAATGGTAGAGTCTTTGCCGGATAGTCCCAAGAATCAACCCAAAAAAATTATTGGCGATTTAATGGCGAAGATTATGGAGCGGCTACCTGAGGTGTTAACAGCTGAAAATGCGCCAGCTTTAGTGAGTGCCCTCGAGAAGAATTTGAGCGCAAAGAATATCATGCTATATTTTACGGACCCAGCCCTGCAGGAGAAGGTTTCGCGTTATCATCTAGATGGCGCTATGCTGCCCGCCAAGCATGATTATCTGCTTGTTGCTCATACAAATATTGCCGGACAAAAAAGTGATCGTCGGATGGAAGAGAAGATTACACATTCGGCTCAAATCTTGACCGATGGCACAGTAATCGACACTCTTACCATTCGCCGGACTCATACTGGTATAAAAAATGAAATATTGACCGGTGTCCGCAACGTCGATTGGTTGCGCATTTACGTCCCAGAGGGCAGTCAATTGATAGAGGCGAGTGGCTTTGATGTACCCGACTCAGGATATTTTGAAGAACCAGAGCCAGAATGGAAGGACTATGATTTTGTGGCTCAAACGGAAGGGAAGGCTCAAACTGATTTGCGGAGTGGCACGAAAATGTATGTTGAAAACGGCAAGACAGTCTTTGCTAACTGGGTAATGACGGATCCGGGACAAACCTCGGTTGTTCGTTTTCGTTATCGCTTGCCATTCAAAGTGCAGAAAAATGAAATAAGAGCTGAGAATAAATGGTTAGCCCAAGTCGATTCATTTTTAAATGGTGAGCCAGCCGAAAGAGTTGCATACTCATTGTTATGGCAGAAGCAGCCGGGCGCTAAAGCGGCGCAAACCGAATCTCGACTGGTGCTACCTAAAGACTGGAAACAAGTATGGAATTATCCTGAAGCACTGGATTGGACCGACTCCGCTTTATTGGACCGTGACCTCATGAAGGCGACCTTAATTGAAAAATAATTTAAATATATGCCCGTAATCAAGAAGAAGAGAACAACGGCCACAAAAGACAAGTCCGCAGCCAGTCTCGCTGCTTTCCTTGAGCGTCCATTGCCCGATTCCGAAGAGGTTTCGCGGTTTGAAGATGCAGTTTCGAGGGAGGCTCGGAACGACGAAGTCGAAGAGAATCTCT
>PHAH01000038.1 GCA_002841655.1 Candidatus Falkowbacteria bacterium HGW-Falkowbacteria-2 | reverse complement strand
CCTGATCGGGCATAAGCCATACAGGGAAGGCGCCGGCATAGTGTTCAATGATGACCCCCAGGAAGCGTTCAATTGAGCCAAGCAGGGCGCGGTGAATAACAATCGGAGTTTTTGCTGAACCATCAGCGTCAGTATATTTAAGCTCAAAGCGCTGGGGCATCTGGGAGTCGAGCTGAATAGTGGCAAGTTGCCATTGTCTGCCGATGGCATCTTTGACCTTCACGTCGATTTTAGGACCGTAGAAGGCACCGTCGCCTTCGTTGATCTGATATTCGAGGTGAGCATCTTCTAATGCCTGTTTCAAACTAGCCTCGGCCTTGTCCCAATCAGCGATTTCGCCTAAGAATTGTTCAGGACGGGTGGAAAGATGAATTTCATCAATCTTCAATCCGAAGACCTGATAGATATTTTTGATCTTTATCAATAATTCAGTTACTTCGCCAAGAATCTGGTCAGGGCGCACAAAAATATGGGAGTCATCCTGGGAGAGACTGCGCACGCGAGTGAGACCGTGAAGTGTTCCCGATTTCTCATTGCGGTATAGAGTAGTGGTTTCAGCGAGACGTAAAGGTAGTTCTTTATATGACTTTAAATCACGTTTAAAGACTAGCATATGTGCCGGGCAGTTCATCGGCTTAATACCCATGTCGGTATCATCTTCCGCGTGGTGGAGGCAGAACATGTCTTCTTGATAGTGTCCCCAATGGCCGGAAGTTTTCCAGAGGTCAGCGTTTAGTAATTGGGGGGTGCGGATTTCACGGTAGCCTGGTCCGTATGAATAGCGGCGGACAAATTGGGTTAACTCCTGCAGGATTATCATGCCTTTAGGAAGGAAGAAAGGCATGCCCGGAGCATATTCGTGATTCATGAATAAGTCTAACTCTTTGCCCAGTTTGCGGTGGTCACGCTTTTCGGCTTCAGTCATCATCTTGAGATAGGCATCAAGCTCATCTTTAGTATCAAAAGCCACGCCATAGATGCGGGTGAGCATTTTGTTTTTCTCATCACCGCGCCAATAGGCGCCAGCCAGTTTTTCAAGTTTGAAGCTATTGGGCTTTATCTCCTTGGTATTTTCAACGTGAGGTCCGCGGCAGAGATCAGTGAATTTGCCGACGGTATAGAAGCTGGCATTTGTTTCGCCATTAGTTTTAAGATCACTAATAATTTCCTCCTTGTAAATCCCGCCCTCAGTTTTGGCCCAGCTTAAAGCCTCATCAATACTTTTTTCAGATCGAGTAAAGACCAGATTTTGTTTAGCCAGGTGCGACATTTTCTTCTCGATATCCTTCAATTGAGTATCGCTAATACTTTCGCCATTAAAATCAATGTCGTAATAGAAGCCGTTTTCAATATCTGGTCCGATGGCTAATTTTGCCTGGGGCCACATTTCAGTGACAGCTGCCGCCAGCAAGTGGGCTAGGGAGTGTCGTTTAGTTTCGATGTTGGTCATATATAAATGTTGTTTATTATTAAAAAAGTCCCCTCCTCGCAAAAACAGTATGACTGTTTCTGCCGGGACGGGACTATTATGTCTCGCGGTTCCACCCAGCTTCTCCGACGAGCGGAGCGCTTGATTTAGACTTCCTTTAGGCCATTTTTGAGGTGGCGAGGTCTCGAGCTTGGTAGGCTCGACAATCAGGAAAGCTGAGATAAGTATATACTTTAATTTAAGATTTGTAAAGAAAATAAGGAATTTAGCTCGCTCTCGCCATCGTCGCGACAATAACGGTCTTAGTCCCACCGTCCTTTAGGGCGAGAGCTGCGGCTGAGGCGGTTTCGCCAGTCGTGATGACATCATCAATGAGGATGACGATGTGATTTGAGAGATCATCGCCTTTGTAGGCAAATATTTTGTCGTGTTGTTGTCTATTTCTGTAACCCAGTCTTGCGCTGGGCACTTGGTAGCGAGTTCTATTTAGACCGACGCTTTGTATCGGCCATTTGGTAATAGTGGCGATTCCCTCAGTTAGAAGAAGGGCTTGATTATAGTCTCGTTCGCGGAGACGGCGCGGGTGCAGGGGAAGAGGGATGAGAATAGGGGTGTCTCCACGATGATGTCGCCAAGTGGCCAATAGGCGTCGCCCTAACATTTTACCGAGCAGATAACCAATTTCCTTGGCCCCTTGGTATTTCAAGGCGTGTAAAGCTGCTTTAAGGTTGCTGTCCTCATAGGAGCCGTAGGCGATGAGGCCGTCGAACGAATACGGGTTATCGCACTTTGAACAGATGATTCCAAGGGGCGATTCCTTCTGTCCACATAATGGGCATATGATAGGTAGACTTTTTATTTTGGCGCGACAAGCAGGACAGATGGCAGGGCCAGTCTGATGGCAGGCGGCACAGCGTCCAGGAAAAATATTGTTTTCAATTTTTTGTAAGAAAGAGATAAATTTCTTATACATAAATATAAACAAAAATCGGCAGGAAGCGCCGATTTTATATTTTGAGATTAAAGGTTATTTGCTTAACGCAGCTGTACTGAATAGATGCGTCCGGTAAATTTGTCGGTGTAGTAGAGAGTGTCTTGGCTACCGGAGACCATGATGTTACTGATATTGGCGTCTGTTTGCGGAATGGCAATTAATTTCTTAGCACCAGTCGTTAAGTCAATCTTGTATAAGAGGTCACGGGTTTGATCGGCTAACTCGGGAAAGAGGCCGGCGCCTTCTCTGAGTATTTCTGGTACGGCGCAGTAGATATCACTGTTAGTCGCGAAGGTACACTTATCAGACCAGGTGGTGAGACCGAGTTCGGTGCGGTTTTGACCGATGTTTTCGCCTTGCGCGTTCACCACCCACAGGCTTGGCATCATGCCGCGGTCACTGCTGTAGACGCTATATAATAATTTGTCGCCTGCATCTGACCACAACGGTCTAAAGTCACGACCATTAATAATCGTTGATTTAAAGTTCTCACCGTTTAAACCGACAAAGAAAACTTCCTGTCGATTGAAATCAACTCCGCGGGTATACATCGCGGCGACTTGATTGTTGGGGGACCAAACGGGATAGACGTCATCGGCGTTGTTGCCAATGGCACTTAAGGAGGCAGTTTTGGACCCATCGCTGTTAGAAACGATTAGGTGACGATTTTCAACGTCATCGCCCATGCTTTTAGCGGTGATACGGTTACCATCAGGGGAGAAAGAAAAATCTTCCCAGTGTTTCGGTAGAGTGACTTGTTTGCCGGTGTTGAAGTTATAGCTGATTTTGGAGCCGTCTGGATAAACGAGGATGGCCTTACTGCCATCTTCTGACCAAGTGAGGTCAGAGACCTTATGAAAAACCGTATCGCTTAAAGAAACAGGCTGCCCATCGGCGCCGAGGCGATAGAATTTACCATCAGCTTGATTATAGTATCTTAACTGATCACCACTAGTCATAAAGGGATCAAGCACGGGACTATTTACGGCCACGGTCACTTTGGTAATACCGCCAACCGCTAAATCACTAGCGTCAGAGCCGCTCGGGGTGTTGCTAGGAAGAGAGGGGAAGCCGGTAGTTGGGGTACTAATGCCACCACTTGGCGTTAGTTGTCCGCTACCCGTCGAGGTTGAAAAGTTCGGACCACCATCACCAGCTGGGTTGAGTCCGCCGATATTACTTCCGGGGGCAAGTGGGTCAGTGGGGACAATGGGGGAGGAGAAGAAAAAGTTCCAGATTAGATACGCAAGCAAGGCGACGACGCCCAAGAAAGCGACAATCATCCAAATTTTTTTGTAGCGGCTAAAAAAACCCATAGCATTATTTTTTATTTGCTCGTTTCGTGATACAATATAATCATATTTCCTTGTCGCATTACATTAAATATTATATACTAGAAAGACAGATATGACAATTTCGGTTACGGGCGCAATGCGTTAATTTTTTATTATTCTATGGGCTTATTTTCTTCTAGCGACGACAATTTATATCTCGGCATCGACATCGGAGACTCTTCACTGAAAATGGTCGAGTTGAGGCAGAAGAATAAAAAAATTCATCTTTCCAATTACGCTTTTAGCGAAAACGTTAGCGGCGTTAATTTTACAAAAATAGAGGACATCAACTATCTCGCTCAAGCAATCTTAAAGGTGAGAGCAGAAGCGGGCATTAAAGCCCGTCGGGTTACCGCCTCGTTACCAACCTTTTCGGTTTTTTCTTCGATAATCACTGTTCCGCCGACTGAAAAGAAGAATATGGATGCAGTTGTTTCGGAGGAAGCAAAAAAAGTTATCCCTTTGCCACTTGAAGAAATGATTCTTGATTGGAAACCGGTTCCAGATTCTAGCGGTACCGACAACAAGGATGGAATGCGGGTATTTCTAACTGGCTCTCCAAAGAAATTGGTTCGACGTTACATTGAAATATTCCGTCTAGCCAAGCTTGAGTTGGCGAGTCTTGAAACCGAAACGTTTTCCCTGGTTCGGGCTTTAATCGGTAACGATCTCTCAACGGTAATGATCGTGGAGATAGGGGCTAATAGCACCGACCTCTCAGTTGTGCAGGAAAGTATTCCAGTACTAAACCGCAGCCTTGAAGTTTGCGGCGCCTCCATTACCGCCGCCCTAGCCGAGAAGCTTGGTTTAAGCTTTGTGCAGGCTGAACAATTCAAGATTGATTTAAGCGCTTCACTCACGGATAAGTCGCCCGAAGAATTACCTCAACTTATTTTAAAAACGATGGCTCCCGTTATTCACGAAATCGAGTATATGCGTGAATTCTTCCAGGGCAACGCCAAGGGCAAGAAGATTGAAAAGATTATTCTCTCCGGAGGTGGCGCTATGATGGTGAACCTCGCTGATTATATTTCCAAGCGTCTTGATTTACAGGTAATTATTGGCGATCCGTTTAGTCGCTTGACCTATCCGGATGAAATGAAGCCGATAATTGATGAGGTTGGACCTAAATTAGCAGTGGCCGCTGGTTTAGCTCTGCGTGAAATATCATAATTTAGAATTGTGTTTAATTTAAAAGACAACAAGAAGAAGATGATGGGGGGACTGGGCAGGGACATGTCTATGAACCCTAAGGTCCTCGAGGTAAACCTGATCAAGGATGAGAAGCAGGTTGATTTTGATTGGCAGCACAATTTTAGTACATTGCTCTTTTCTCTTTTTGTGGCCGCCTTGTTTCTGGTAGAAATCTACGTTGGATTGAATTGGTGGGCAAATTACGAAGAAGAGCGAGCCTTAGCGGCTGAAGCTAAGTTTAATCTTGTATCGAAGCAGATAAAAGAGATGCGCACCGAGTCTGACGAGATTCTGGCCTTTAAAGAACGCGCGGATATTGCTCATCAGTTACTCGATAATCATGTCTATTGGACGAACTTTTTCAATTGGCTTGAGAAGAATACTTTAAGCTCGGTAAACTATCACGCTTTTTCCGGGGGAACCGATGGGGTTTATCAGCTTCAAGCTTCAACTAAGACCTATCGTGATATTAGCTGGCAGACCCGGGCTATGTTGGAGAATCCGTCGATTCTTTCAGCGCGGGTAGATAGAGGTACAACTGAAAGAGAAGAGGGCGAGGAGAAAGTTGAGTCAGAAACTGTTAATTTTACTTTGGACTTAAAAGTTGACCCGCAGCTTTTTAGAGCGGCGAGTAAATAAGATATGCCTCAGATTGCGGCCAAAAAAAATAGCACCAATAACCTCAACATTTTCTTGAATGCAAATTTTAATATTTTCATTGTCATTTTTGTTATTGGCTTCCTTATTCTGGGATATTATCTTGTTATCAAGCCAAAGTTCGACATCACTTTAATGTCGATTCGAGACACCATCGCACAGCAAGAATCTTTCTATCAGAGTCAAAGACAGAAGCTAGCTGATTTGCAAGCGGCCGCTGCTCTTTATCGCAAAATTGATGCTGAAGATGTTGCCCGAGTAAATGCCATTTTGCCTGATGAGTATGCCAAGGAAAAACTATTCGGTGAATTAGAGGATATTGTGATGCAACGAGGCCTCACCCTGGCTAGTCTAAGTCTTACTAAGGCTGGAGAGAGCGAGGAAACTGATAATCCGATGGCAGCTAAAGCCGATCGCTTCTTGAATATGCCCGGCTCAGAGCGAGTGGGAGTGATATCGGCACAAATGTCGCTTGGGTCGACCGATTATGCGGCCTTGAAAAACCTTTTACCTTTACTTGAGCAGCACTTACAGTTAATGGATATAAAGGTGGTGAATTTTGATCCCTCTGGTAAGACCGCCGACCTAACAATTGACACTTATTATTTTAAATAAAATGGCATCAGCAAGAAATTCCAGTATTTATATATTAACCGCCGTACTGTTGCTTGTTGGCATCATGATTTTTGCATTTAAAGGGAAGCTGCTCGCCTATATGAGTAGTGAGGTGTTTGGGGAAGAGAAGACAACTGTTGATGTTCCTCTTCAACCTTCAGCGGCCAGCTTAGTAGATGTGAAGATTTTAGAGGTGCCGACTTTCAAGATTTTGGATGACAGAGTCCAGTATTTTGACTTTAATCACGTGGGCAAACCGATGCCGAGTTCAGGTGCAAACATACAACCACCGGCCTGGCAGCCAGTCTATCTCGGAAATAACAGCCCCTTTCTGGTCGTAGAAAAAAAGTAAGAAATAAGACAATATGGATAAACAGGAACAGTTGCTGCGCGTGCTTACTGAGAAGAAGTTGATAAGCGCCGAGCAAATAGCGGAATACAATAACCAGGCCTCGGACACTAAAATGGCCCTGCCGTTTTTTTTAATTACGAAGAAGATAGTCAATGAAGAGCAGTTAACAGAAGCAAAGGCTGAAGCATATGGCTTACCATATTTTCTTTATGCTGATGAAAAGATACCCGAAGAAGTATTGAATTTCATACCTGAGGAAATTGCTAGAAACTATAATGTCGTTTGTTTCGCTCGAGAAAATAAGACGATCAAGATGGGCCTAATTGAGCCGAATCTGAAAGCGATGGAAGCGGTTAACTTCCTGGCGTTAGATGAAAAACTTACCGTCGAGTATTACCTCATTTCCCAAGCGAGCTGGCAGAAAATCTTTAAGCAGTATCAGAAAATTGAAGAAGAAATTTCTAGTGCTTTGCAAGTGAAGGCGAAGGAAGAGGGCGATGAAGTGATTGCTTTGAAATCCGACGAAGAGGCCTTAACCGGAGAAGATATTAACAGCGCTCCAGTTTCTCGTATCGTGTCAGTTATCATTCGTCATGCCGTCGAAGCTCGCGCCAGTGATATACACATTGAGCCTTTTGATAAGGAGAGTCGCGTTCGCTACCGTATCGACGGTATTTTGCATACTTCTTTAACTCTGCCTAAGAGCATTCATAACGCCATCATCGCTCGTATTAAGGTTATGTCGAAATTGAAACTCGACGAAACGCGTGTCCCTCAAGATGGACGTATTCGTTTGCTGGTCAGTGGTCGTGCCGTCGACTTTCGTATCTCCACCCTGCCATTAGCCAGTCAAGAAAAGGTGGTTATGCGTATTCTTGATACCGCTAAAGGCGCCCCAGCCCTTGAAGACCTGGGATTCAATGTAAATTCCTTGCGCGCGATGAATGAGGCGGTTA
>PHAH01000037.1 GCA_002841655.1 Candidatus Falkowbacteria bacterium HGW-Falkowbacteria-2 | reverse complement strand
AGTGTCGAGGATAGAATCATCAGTCAATTGAAGATTAATACTTATTGGCGCATAATATTCATTAAACTCGGAGGGTCTAAGCCAAAGAAAGACGCCCTCCTCTTCCAAGTTTTTTGTTTCACTGTTTAAGCTAACACTCCAATCAGAGGGGGCGGCAACAGAAATGTTGTGATTCTCTCCTTGAAATTTATGGTAGACCCAATCTTGGGTTGAGATTAAAGGTTTTACGTTCTGTAATAATTGTTTACTCTCACTTCTGCTTAAGAAATAGTATCCGCCCGCAATAACTAAGATTAACAAAATAATCAGCCAATAAAACTTATACTTTTTTAAAAAATAATTCATAAATATTTCACATAATTTGTTAAAGGTATCAGAGGCGACAAGAAGCCGTCTCTGATAGTGTTCTATTTATTGAACATGGTATACCGTATACCTGTTACTCGCCCATGAATAGAACTGCGAATAAGTGACGTAATGGGTGCCCACGGTATTGGTTGCAACCCAATTACTATCTATCCACATCATACCTGATGAATCTTTGTAGACTACGATTGCAGTATGAGGAGTCCAGCCGCCGTTAATGTATAAATACATTTGGATAATGTCGGCCCTTTGGACATTCTCGATAAGAGTACTTCTGCCAACAATATGCCCACTCTGATCGTCATACCATTGATACTGATTTGACTGAGTAAGCGGCACGGTAACGTGCCCACTTGTGGCTGTGTTTACCACTCTTTGGACCCAGGGTTTACATTGAATGCCAACATACAAACCATAATCCGCAAACGCAGTATTCATAATCTCATCATCTTTTTGACTCTGAGAAAGAGAATGCCAGTCGAGAGATCTTTTTTCCTTGACCGTCATCTTCATTTCAGCACTTTCTTCCTTCTGACAAGACAACATAGCGAAGAATATAGTGCAAAACAACACGATTTTTGCTTTCATTTTTAAATTTGTTTTGTGTGATTATTTGTAATGAACGAATCTCAAATAGCATTAACACCTCCTTTCTTCGCTATTTTTTTACGAGATATCTTTAGTTAGAATAGCAAAAAAAAATTGCCTGGTCAAATGAATTTTCTATGAATATTAGATAAAAATTACTGCATCGCCATAGCTGTAAAAACGGTACTTTTCGGCGATTGCAAGTTGATAAGTAGCCATCGTCTTTTCATAACCTGCGAAAGCAGAAACAAGCATAATTAAACTTGATTTGGGTAAATGAAAGTTCGTAATTAAACCATCAATGACTTGAAACTTGTAACCAGGATAAATAAAAATACTAGTCCAGGCTTCATAGGCCTCACCCATTGCTAGTTCATTTTTTGCCACAGCCTGTCCATATGACTCAAGAACGCGACAGGCCGTAGTGCCAACAGCAATAACACGCCGCCCCTCTGACTTCGCTTTCATAATTTCACGGGCGGATGACTTCGAAATCATTGCTAATTCCGAATGCATTTCGTGCTTTCTAATATCTTCAGACTTAACGCCGGCGAAAGTGCCCAAGCCCACATGTAGGGTAACATGCACAACTTTTACGCCTCGCTCTCTAATCTTTTTTAGTAAGCGCTCGGTAAAGTGAAGCCCGGCCGTTGGCGCTGCTACCGAACCCCGATGAGCATCGTCTGCATAAACAGTTTGATAATTCGCTCTATCCGCAGACTTCGACTTCCCGGGAGTAATGTATGGCGGCAAGGGCATGTGGCCAATGCGTTCAATTATTTTATAGAACTCTGCCCCGTTTGCATTGAAATCAACCAGCCAGGTGCCATCACCTTGATCACATATAAGTGAAGCCTCGAACTTATTGCTTAGCTTTATCTTCAAGCCAGGACGGATTCGTCCTCCCACCAAGCACTCCCAGCGACCCTCACTAAGATGGTGATGCAAAAAAATTTCCACACGGCCACCGCTTTCTTTGGTGCCAATTAAGCGAGCTGGAAATACTTTTGAATCATTTACTACTAACACATCTCCTTTCCGAAGCTCGTCAGATAGGGCGTCAAAACGCAAATGACGTGTCTCACCGCTTTGGCGATTCACACACAAAAGCCGAGCGTGATCGCGCGGCTTAGCCGGTTCTTGCGCGATTAATTCTCGCGGCAAGATGTAATCATAGTCTATTAATGACAGCATAGGGTCAAAGCAGTCCGTTCTCATTCAGCTTCTTCCCTAGATGCTCATAGGCGGAGGCAGTTGCCAGGCGCCCTCGGGGTGAGCGATCAAGAAATCCGAGCTGTAATAAATATGGTTCGTAAATATTTTCTAAAGTATCAATTTCTTCTCCGGTAGCCGCAGCTAAAGTGTTGAGCCCTACTGGTCCGCCACGGAACTTGTCAATAAGTACCTCAAGAATCTTTCGGTCAACAGCATCAAGACCAAGATGATCAACAGCCAACAAAGCAAAAGCTTGCTGACAAGCATCTAAGCTAATGTCACCGCTGTTTCTCACCTGACAATAGTCACGTACGCGCTTTAATAAACGATTAGCGATACGAGGAGTACGGCGCGAACGACCGGCAATTGCCGTAGCTGTTTCTCCTGAGAGATCGATATTTAAAATCTTAGCACTACGCGCAATAATTTTTTCCATTTCGGCGGCCTGATAGAATTCAAGATGATGGGAAAGCCCAAAGCGGTCGCGGAGCGGAGCCGACAATAGACTAGCGAGAGTGGTTGCGCCGATAATAGTGAACTTCGGCAAATCAAGACGCAGTGTACGAGCGCTAGGTCCCTTGCCCATAATAATGTCGAGAGCATAATCCTCCATTGCTGGATACAAAATTTCTTCGACTGCTTTTGGTAAACGATGGATTTCATCAATAAACAATACGTCCCCCTCTTCAAGATTGCTTAAAATCGCAGCTAAGTCTCCACCTTTCTCAATTGCCGGGCCCGAGGTAACGCGAATATTTGCGCCGAGCTCATTAGCAATAACGTGCGCTAAAGTTGTTTTGCCCAAACCAGGGGCGCCGTACAACAAAACGTGTTCAATTGGCTCCTTGCGCTGCTTCGCTGCCATGATAGCAATTTCCAGGTTTGCCTTCACGCTTTCCTGCCCAATATATTCGCGCAAAAAACGCGGCCGCAAAGTCGTTTCTAAAGCTGATTCTTCAGTTGTTTCCTCCGGATCGAGCAGCCTCTGGTTCTCAGACATATTATTATTATATTTATTCATCCCAAGTGACACGACCATCACCACTGATATCTATCCTTTCACCTAGGAAGCGGGGCTTAGACTTAATATTTACATCTATCCAGGCTTTGATTGAAGCAAGGTATTCGCGTCTTTCCATTTGACCACTATTTAAGTAATATCTCTTGTCTGCGCGACAACCCCAGGCGGTCATATCAAGCCGATTGGCGATAAACAAGGCTCTTGGTAGGTGAAAATCCTGAGTGACAATTAAAATGTTATCGGCGCCAAAGATTTCTTTGGCTCTATAAACGCTATCATAGGTATCAAAACCAGCATGGTCGAGAAAAATATCTTCAGCCGGTATATTCTTAGCCAGCATATAATCTTTCCCTGCGTTAACCTCGTCATAATAAGTTCGTCCATGATCGCCACTCACGATAATCTTTTCAACTAGTCCCTTCTGGTATAGTTCCGACGCAGTATCTAGGCGATCGGCATACACCGGACTAACAACATCCTTTACACTCGCGCCAAGAACTAACGCAGCCGGACGAGAGCCTCTAATATCAGATATGCAATCATCGACAATGTAGCGACTATAGTTTTCGACTCGCTGTTGCACTAACCAAATCGACCAAAAACCGAAAAACAAAATATATAAGAGCCAGCGCCAGTGGACGTATTTTCCTATCATAATTTATTACTTATCTTTGTTTGAATTCGCAGATATTTTTGAAATCGCAGAACTGACACATCTGATTAGGTTTAGGCAGGAATCGTCTTTCTTTAATCGCTGCAATTTGGGCAATCACTTCTAGTTTCAACTTATCCTTCTCTTTCTCTTTTGGCACAAAGGCGAGCGACTTTCCGCCCTCGACATAATAATATTTTAAGGACAAAACGCGCATTTGTAAAACTTCTTCCAAGAACAGCTGATATAGGATGAGTTGTCGACGATCCTGCCATTCTAATTTTTCCTTAGGTTTACCGGTTTTATAGTCCACAACTTCAACCCCGCCCTCAACTCGATCTACGCGATCAATTGCGCCTTTCAATATTTCGCCTCCAATCTTAAAGGAAAAATTCTTTTCCAAAAAATATGGCTGCGGCTTTCTATCTTCTGCAAATAACGAGGCGTGAAAATCTTTTAAGGCCTGCTTGGCTTTCGTCCGATAATTCTCACGTTGCTCAGCACTTTCGTAGCCATCCTCAACCCAGTGACTTGCAAGTAACTGCTCTAAGCGTTCGAAGCTCGCCATTTGTTCAGCCTCATCAGCGGGAAACAAGCTCCCCTGGAAGTCTGCGGTGAATGGTTTCAAGTAGTCATAAAAGATTCCGTGCATCAAACGACCAAATATTAAACTCGGCTTGTCTGTTGGTGCCGGAATTTTCAAAATAAAAGCATATTTATACTGTAGCGGGCAATTATCATAGGCTGCAAGCTGTGAAAAAGAAAATCTCTTTGGAAGCTGATCAATGCTCACCTGTTCTTCAATAAGGGCTGCGCCCTCGGCCGCTAGGTCACGCAATAATTCATTCTTCTCAACTAAGGCGCCGGAGGTAATGGGTATAATACCAGCTTCTTCGGCAAAGCGTGAAACTTTCTTTTCACGAGCGCCACCGTAGTCTTTGGCACAGGTTAAATATAACTCTTGCTTGGCGCGTGTTAGGGCAACATAAAACAAGCGTCGCTCCTCTTCGGTGTGAGC
The DNA here is from genome assembly GCA_002841655.1 of Candidatus Falkowbacteria bacterium HGW-Falkowbacteria-2. GTDB lineage: Bacteria > Patescibacteriota > Patescibacteriia > Patescibacteriales > UBA12465. The sequence continues at coordinate 2,698 of PHAH01000037.1, read as the reverse complement.
ATCTTTTGAATCAACTAGTATTTCTTTAACCAAACCAGCGGGCAGCGGTATTTTTTCACTACGGTTGATAGTGGGAAATTTCTTGTCCGCCAAATTAACTACAAAGACATAAGGAAACTCCAATCCCTTAGCGGCATGCACGGTCATCACCTTGACCGTCTCAGCATCAATATAATCAAGGCGCAACGATCCACTTTCACCGGCCTCTAACTCCAGATTCATCGCTTCCATGAAATCAGCTAATTTCACTTCTGACATTCCTTCTTCAAAGCGTTTTATCTTTTGATAAAACTGATTGAGATAGGAAAAAGTCTCTTGATCAGTATCAATATTTAGACCCTTCAATAATCCCGATTCCTCAACAAATTTAAAAAACAATCGGCTAGGCAAAGTTGTCTGCACCAGAGCAGAATGTTTGGTAATTAACTCGAGCAAGCGATTAATTGCCGGTAAAGCGTCCGCACTTAAATCTGGCACCAACTCGGCCTTGTTTAAAGTTTCAAATAGAGACCAGGCCTTCAACCGCGCAAAACGATTGAGACTAATAATATCAGAGTGCGTCACTTTAAACGGCTCCAAACCTAACACTCGGAATAAGGCTGTTGATTCATGATAGTTATCAAGCAGTCTTAAATAGGCGAGACAATCCAGAATAATCGGCTTGAAATATAGTCCCCTTAAAGACACAAACTGATTTGGTATGCCCCGACGGGTAAGTTCTTTCACGAATAGTCCCGCAGCGTCGTTAGAGCGAGCAAGAATAGCAAATTTCGACCAGTCTTCATCACCGGTGACTCGATCGCGCTCATAAATCTCAGTAATTTTGTCCGCTACAAAAGCGAGCTCATCTTCTTGTCTGTCTAGTAAGTGGAATACCGGCGGCTGACCCAATTTCGCCGCCTCACCCTTAGCCACTAAGCCTTTTTCAATTTTCAACTTATCTTCCAGACGGTTAGGATTATTATGCTTGATGAATTCATGAGCAATGTCGAGAATATCTTGTCTGGAACGGTAGTTTTCAGTGAGCACGATTTCTGGTGCAGCCGGAAAATCATCTTTAAACTGCATGATATTCGCCAGCGAGGCCCCCCGAAAACGATAAATTGCTTGATCGTCATCACCAACAACCATGATATTGTTTTCTGGTACACCTAGTAGCTTCACTAGTTCATATTGGGCCCAATTAGTGTCCTGAAATTCATCCACCATGATGTATTTGAAGCGGTCATGATAGTGTTTTAAAATATTTGGACGTTCACGGAAAAGTTTTAGGGTATAAATAATTAAATCACCAAAATCAACCCAACTATTATCTAGTAGAAGGCGGTTATAGACATCATAAGCGCCTGCCAGCTCTCGCAAACGACTGCCTTCCATTATATTGTTCTCATCATCTTCATCTGCCTCTCCTCCTTCTGTGCTAGTCGCTGTGGCCGCGTAAGCCAAATATTCTGAGGCGGAGATATTTTCGTCTTTTAAACGAGAAAAATGTTTTAATAACTCAGAAATAAACTTTGTCGGATTACCAAGCGGTCGATAATAATCAAGATCAAATAAGTTCAGGTTCTTCTTCACGAGCATCCATTGTTCAGTTGCGCTTAAAACACGGAAATCGGCTGGTAGACCGATATCAAGCGCGTGCTCCCTTAAAATACGCTCACAAAATCCGTGAAAAGTATTAATCCAGAGATCTAGATATCCGTATGGAAGCAATCTATCAGCTCTTTCCTCCATTTCCTGGGCTGATTTCTCAGTGAAAGTTAACAATAATATCCGGTCACTATCAATTTTTTCTGTTTCCAAAATAGAAGCTAGTCGGTTAATTAATACCGTCGTCTTGCCAGTACCAGCGCCAGCCACAACTAAAAGCGGACCATTGCGATGAAGCACGGCGGCTTGTTGACCAGCGTTAAGTTTTGCCTTCGTTGAAGACATAATTACCTTTTTATAGTTTCAATAATTTAGCCAGGCGGGCATCGTCAGCCTTTTTTAAGGGTCCGATCATCGCTAGATTCAAATTATTCGTTTTCATAATATCTTTGGCGACACGCAATATGTCTGCGCTGGTAACTTTTCGCAGTTTCTTTTCAATTTCGTCGGGATCAGTTAACTTGTCTCGGAGAACAGCCTGGAGGCCATACCAATTAGCAATATCGTCGCTCGCTTCTAGTTGCATTAATAATCGACCTGAAACCAAGTCCTTCGCGCGTGATAGCTCCTCAATCGGCACTTCTTCGCTGGCAATGCGTTTATATTCATCTAAAATAATCTTAATAGCTGCCTCTGCCTTGTCTTTCGGTATGCCTGCCTGCGCGCTTAGATACCCAGAGTCAGTATAATGCTCGGAATGTGTACGTACATAATAAGCTAAACCTGAGCGCTCACGAAGAGAAATAAATAAGCGCGAGCTCATTGAACCCCCGAGAATCACACTCAATAATTTAACCGTAAGCTCATCTTTGTGATCCGCCGGATAGGTGCGAACTGCTAAGGCTAAGTTAATCTGATCAATTTTTTTGAAAACAGTTTTTATAGCAGGCTTAAGTTGCTTCTCCTTCACTTTCGGCTTATCCTTCCAATCATTTGAAGGAAAAGAACCAAATATTCGGGAAGCGGCAACGCGATCGGAGTCACTAATCGCCCCACAAAGCACAACCGTCATACTGTCGGCTCCATATTGCTTCTTAAAATATCTTAA
>PHAH01000036.1 GCA_002841655.1 Candidatus Falkowbacteria bacterium HGW-Falkowbacteria-2 | reverse complement strand
CATGGTAATTGCCCGGTTGCCGGTTATGATATTTCCATTGCAAAGAGTGATCCTGAAAAATTCGGAATAGTTAGTGGTCATTTATTCCGTAATGGCGAGTTTAAATTTAGAGGTAATTATGATCATTGTACGATTGATGATTTTTATTACGGACGGTGTGAATTTGAATATAAATATTAGTTGGGCAGCTTAGTTTATATAAATAAGACGGGCTTCGTACGAAGCCCGTCTTTTGTTGGTTCTTTAGAATATAACTAAGATAATCCCAATGATAAATAAAGTGGTAAAGATTATTTTGTTATATCGAGCTATATAGAGGGGGAGATAGATATCGAAATTATCTCGTCTGTCTTCGGTATATTTTCCAGCGACCGCAGTAAGAGGACAACTCCATTTGTTTATAAGCAAAACAATCCCTTCAAACATTATTAAGCCGATACTAAACCAGAGGAGGGGCGTGAGGGTGTTCATGTAGCCACAGTAGACTATGTATAAGGTGGCTGCCGCCATTACTGCCCACACAATTGTGTGGGTTGTCTTAACTAGAACAAGCTTGCTGATCATAGCTGAAAGTAGTCAAATAGTTTGTGCATCAAGAAGGCCGGCCAGACCAGGGCTTTGAGGAAACCAATAGCGCCCATCAAGAATGATGTCGCGTTTTGGATGTAGTAGATAAGAGCACCGATGAAAGCGAGGCCATAGACGCCACCGCCAATTCCATTTTTGTTCATATAATCATTTTAAGAATTATACCTATAGTATAGCAATATGGGTCATATTTGTTAATAATAAGGATTAATTTGACATCTGTTATAAAAGGAATTATTATATCAATATAAATTGATTATATAAATATGGAAATAAAGTGCTGCGAACATAATGTCCTTACGGCAGAGTATGCTGATTTAGCAAAATTTTTAAGAATCGTCGGAGATGATAACCGTCTGCGTATTTTGTGTTTGTTAAAGAAAGGGGAGAAATGCGTTTGTGAGATTTCCCCTAGCCTGAATATGGCTCAAAACCTAACATCTAGTCATCTAAAGGTTATGCTCGAATTCGGATTAGTAAACTTGAGACAGGATTGGAATAGGAACTATTATTCAATTAATGGAGAAACTTTTAAAAAATATAATTCACTTATTAACAAATTTCTCAAACGATATGAGTAATCAAATGAACGTTCAAGTTTTAGGTTCGGGTTGCCCGAATTGCAAGAAGCTATATGAAACCACGAAGAGGGTGGCAGATAATCTTGGTATTGATGCCCAGATTGAATATGTCGATGACGTTACTAAAATTATTGAGTTAGGGATAATGACCAGTCCGGTCTTAGTGATTAACGGTCAGATTGTTTTAACCGGAAATGGTCATTCTGAGGGGGACATTGCGAATGCCTTGGAAGATAATGTAACCAAAGACGGAGCAGACAGCGGTTGCTGCTGTGGTCATCAACATTAATTATGTTTTACCCGCTTCAACTTCTAGCTGATTGGCTTGCTTTTGGTTTACTTGGATTGTCTAGTGAATCTCACTTAGGCGAATCGGTGCATTATTTTATCTTTGATTCATTGAAGATTCTCCTTTTGCTTTTCATTGTCAATTATTTAATGGCGATAATTCGCCACTACTTACCCGTCGAGAAGCTTCGCGATTTTCTTGCCTCGCGTAAATGGTATGGTGCAGATTACTTGTTTGCGGCCCTCTTTGGGACAATAACTCCTTTCTGTTCTTGTTCCTCAATCCCGCTATTTATTGGCTTTATTAAAGCCGGCATTCCCTTGGGCGTGACCCTCTCCTATCTCATTGTCTCGCCTTTAGTGAATCAGGTGGCCGTTGTGTTGTTTGCTAGCTTGTTCGGCTGGCAGGTGACCATAATGTATGTTGTCTCGGCGGTATTGCTGGGTATGGTTGGCGGCTTCATCTTGAGTAGACTTAAGATGGAAAGATATGTCGCCGATTACATCTGGAAAATCGGCAACAGGGAAGTGGAGGTAAAGAGTGAAAAAGCATCTATTCAGAAATTAGCCGGGAAGTTTTTAGCTGAAGGCTTAGCACTAACCAAAAAACTCACTCCTTATGTACTAATTGGGATCGCGGTCGGCGCGGCTATTCATGGTTTTGTGCCCGCAGGATACTTTGAGAATCTTATCAGTACTGACAACTTGCTGGCTGTGCCTTTAGCGGTAATTGCGGCCGTGCCATTATATGCTAACGCTGTTGGTGTGATTCCGATTATGGAATCATTGGTGGCTAAAGGTATTCCTTTGGGTACAGCTATGGCTTTTATGATGGCCGTGGTTGGCCTCTCACTACCGGAGGCACTGATTTTAAAGAAGGTAATGAAGATGAAATTGCTTATCTATTTCTTTGGTATTACGACTATAAATATAATAATCATCGGGTATTTGTTTAATATCTTCGTGTAGTAAAGTTATGAGTAATAAATATGCTATCTTTGGATTTCTTCTTTTAGGAATAATATTTCTTTCTGGCTGCAGCCGGAGCCTGGATGAATCAGCGAAAGCATCTTCCGAAAAACCGACGATTGAAAAAATAGAGGTAATTAATTTTCATGCCACGCAAAGATGTGCGGCTTGCACAGCTTTAGGTAAATACAGTGAGGCCACTGTGTATGAATACTTTCAACCAGAACTAAGAGATGGAATTATTGAGTTTAGGGCAGTGAATGTAGATTTGCCTGAGAACAAAGAACTTGCTAAAAAATATCAAGCTGTCGGCTCTTCCTTATTTATAAATACTATCTATGATGGCGAAGATCATATTGAAGAAGACGCAAGAGTCTGGCGCTTGTTAAGTAGCGAAGAACAGTTTAAAAGTTATTTGAAAAATAAATTGGAGGCAATGTTAAATAAATAAGTATGGAATTAATTAATTCGCTAATCGATAATTATAATATTCCCATCCTATCAGCCTTTCTATTAGGTATACTAACTTCCATTAGCCCCTGTCCTTTGGCGACCAATATTACCGCCATCGCCTTCATCTCGAAGGACATCAAAACACCTAAACATACAATTCTATCTGGATTGTCATATACTTTAGGGAGAGTTATTAGCTATACGCTTTTAGCAACTCTAATCTATTTCGGTATCTCCTCATTTTCTCTCGCCAGTATTTTTCAAGGTTGGGGCGACAAGGTTCTAGGGCCGCTATTAATTATTGTTGGCCTAGTGATGTTTGGAGTTATTAGAATTAATGTAAAGGGAGGCAGTGAGAGAATGGAAAAGATAAAGGTTTGGTTGGCTGGTAAAGGATATTTAGGATCATTGGCGCTTGGTATGCTGTTTGCTTTTGCTTTCTGCCCATACAGTGGCGTGCTATTCTTTGGCTCTCTAATTCCAATGGTCACGACTTCTGCCGGTGGATTATTACTACCTCCGGTCTACGCTTTAGGCACAGGGTTGCCCGTGATAATATTTGCAATCTTAATCGCTTTTAGTATGAGCGCGGTGAGCAAGACATTTAATGCGGTTTCCAAGATTGAGAAGTGGCTCAGATATGGAGTGGCTTCAATTTTCATAGTTGCTGGTGGGTATTATTTGCAGTACTTGGTGAAGTATTTGATTAATAGTTATTAATACATTTAAGGTAATATAAAACGCCTCGTCTAGGAGGCGTTTTTGTGTTTAGTTGATCACGAGTGTTTTTCATTCATATTATCCCAATTCCACTCCCTATCTTCATTGCTTTTAATCTTCTTTATAATCGATTCCTCAATATCTATATCCAAGGATCCACAGAGATGGAGAATTCGTTGGACCGCGTCACCTAGTTCTTCTTTAAAGCCATCTTTGCCATCAATGTTCTTATGGCGATAGGCCTCGAAAGCCTCTGATACCTCTGAGTGAATCAAGGCAATCTTTTCAGGAACATTAATTTCATCAGCCTTTACACCAAACCCCTTTTGCTTAGCTTGCTCCATGATGAGGGCAATGAGTTGTTGAATTGTCATATATTTATATTGATATAATATATTTTATCACTAAATGTATTTAGAAGGGAATTATTGACACATTTCTAATAACTAGCAAACATGCTAAGCATGAGTAATAAGGGGTCTTTTCAGGCCCCTGTTTTTATAACAAAAGACTCTAATTTAATTAGAGTCTTTTAGGTATGTAGTCCCTAGGGGAATCGAACCCCTGTTACCAGGATGAGAACCTGGCGTCCTAACCGTTAGACGAAGGGACCAGCTTTATTCTTGAATCAAGGGAGTGTCTGATTTCACGACTTGGCCGATGATTTCAGTCGCTCCTTTTAAAAAGTCGGAGGCGTCTAAAGCGTTCCGATTTTCACGCTGTAATTTTAATATACGTAAAGAATTTTGTCTACAGGCAAGGAAAAGCTCATTATTCTCCGTATAAATCTCGCCAACAGCGCGTTTGTGGTCTCGTTCGTCAACTTCGGCTTTAAGAACCTTGATATGTTCACCATTAGGTAATTCAATATATGTGCCTGGCCAAGGGTTTAAGGCGCGGACACGGCGCTCAAGCTCAGTGGCAGTCCTCATCGGGGTGAGGCGACCATTTTCTTTGGTCATTAAGCCAATATAGCTTGCCAGGGTCTCATCTTGAGGCACAGGGAGGATGCCGCCTTCACAATATGAGCTCAGTGTTGGGATAAGAGCCTTGGCTCCGAGCTCGGAGAGAGTATCATGCAAATCAGTCAGGGTTTCATCGCCCTTTAGTTCAATTTTTTCTTGTCTTAGAATTGGGCCGGTATCAAGTCCGGCGTCCATGAGCATAATTGTCACCCCAGTTTCACTCTCACCCTTGAGGATTGGTGCTTGCAAACAAGAAGCGCCACGGTGGCGAGGAAGGAGGGAGGCGTGTACATTGATACAACCATACTGGGGGATATCAAGGATGGCCTGAGGAATGATTTTGCCATAGGCAATGACAACAACCAAGTCTGGTTTGAGCTCAGCGATATGATCAATTTCGGTTTTGATTTTCTCTGGTTGAATGACCTGAATCCCAGCTTCCAAGGCAACTGTTTTTACCGGTGGGGCGTGCAGAATGTGCTTGCGACCAACTGGTTTATCTGGTTGGGTAATAACGGCGATTACCTCAAAGTCTGGGGCCTCAATTAAAGCCTTTAATCCTGGTACAGCGAAATCAGGAGTACCCATGAAAATTGTGCGAATCTGCTTATTCATACGCTTCATTTTAGCGTATTTTGAGCCTAAAAGCAAGGGTATGGCAATTGAGTTTTCTGCTATATATTGTATAATATCATTAGGTTGTTCACTTAAAGCAACCCCACATTTTTAACTATGTTAATCACTTTCGTTGACGCCTTACTGGCCTTTGCCCAAGAAATCGGATACTGGGGCGTTGTTTTTTTAATGGCGATTGAAAGCTCATTTATCCCTTTTCCTTCAGAGCTCGTGGTTCCACCAGCCGCCTATTTAGCGGCCCAGGGAACTTTGAATATCTGGCTAGTTATTGGCGCTAGTGTCTTAGGAAGCTTAATCGGTGCCATCTTTAATTATTTTCTTGCCTACTACCTCGGACGACCACTAATATATCGTCTTGCCTCTTCGAAGTTTGCCCGTTTCCTGTTAATTAAGCCGGAGCAAATTACTCGCGCCGAACTATATTTTGCGAAGTATGATAGTGCCTCAACCTTCTTTGGTCGCCTTATTCCTGTTATCCGTCAATTAATTTCACTGCCGGCTGGATTCGTGCGCATGCCTCTTTTTAAATTCATTTTCTACACTTTTCTTGGCTCCTTACTTTGGACACTTGTGTTAGCGGGGCTAGGATATTTCTTTGGCGCTAACGAAGAATTATGGAAAACATATTACGCCGAAATTTCTTGGGGTATTATTGGCTTGGCAGCAATAATCTTAGCACTCTTCATTTGGAAGCAAAGAAAAAAATCAATTATCAAATAAAAGGGATATCAAAAAATACCGGCTTGAGCCGGTATTTTTTATGCGATTAAGTGGTCAATGAAGAGGATGCCGTTTATGTGATCGATCTCATGCTGCAGGACTCGGGCAAGGTGATCATCGGCTTGTATCTTTTTTTTCTTGCCTTGAGGGTCGTAGTATTGGCAGGTAATATTTTTGTGACGCTCAACAACACCGTAGATAATTTTTCCGCGGGAGTCCACCACAGACAGACAACCCTCTTCGCCCGCAATTTTGCCCCACGACTTTCTGGTAATTTGGGGGTTAATGAGAAAGAGGCTTTTATTATCACGCTTGCCGATGACAATTACGCGCTGACTAACACCAATTTGAGGTGCAGCCAAACCTGCACCATCTTTTTCTTTCAGGGTGGCATCCATATCGGCAAGAAATTTTTTGAATTCAGGAGTATTGAGTAAAGCCAAATCAACCGGTTCTGACACTTGGCGCAGAATCGGGTTGGGGTGAATCAAAATTGGCTTTATTTCTCCTTTCATAGACTGATACTTAATTGTTCCGGCTTAATTTTCTTTTTCTTCTTTGGTTTTGGTGCTGCAGTAGTCTCCTGTTTAGGCATATACTGATCTGTAATCTTAAAAAAATATTTCCAGGCAGCGCCAGTCTGGCAGAGTTCTTTCGTGTCGTTCATAGCTCTCTCGACTTGCATAGTAGAGAGCTCCTTGCAAATTTTAAATACAGAATTTCTTTTGAAACTGGGGATGCTGAGTTGAGTGATGACGCGAAGAGCCAAGTCCTGCCAAGGATAGGCTGGAGCTTTTTTTATTTTTCTGGATTTCAATAAATCAGCTAGGTTTTCCATATGTTAGATTGGGGCGACTTTAAGGTCAAAGTTAACACTGAGATAGCCGACGCCAAAGTCAGTTTGATAGGCGAGAATTTCTGGTTCATAGCTGTCACCGATGATGCCGAGTAGAACGGACAATTGTTTTAATCCGCCTTCAAGCGCTTCTTCGGCTAGCTTTTCGTCGATAGAAAGTAATTTTTCACGACCATCGGCCGCTTCATTTAAGTATTCGATAACGCGGTTATCAAAGCGAGCACCTTTTGGAGTGTAACCTGCTGGCGATTTTTTCTTTAAACGGTGGGAGAGATCTCCGGAGGCGATAATGGCAATTTTTTCCGGCCGTGCTCGTAGTACCGCTCCTATTTCTTGCCCAATGAGGTAATGGGAGCGGTTGTCTAAATTTTCAGCAGGAAAGAGTGGAAGTATTTTTGGAGCTTTAAGATTATCGGTTAATAGCTGCAGGGGGATGGCAGTGCCGTAATCAAGGTCACCCTGACTAATGAAATTTACCGGTTTTTCTCGCCCGAGTTGTGCTTTTAGATCGTCAGCCAAACTTAGAGCCGGTAGAAATGATTTGATCGTGGCGAGATAGCCAAACTCCTGAAAACTGACTTTAAGGATTGGTCCAATGTTTAAGGAAAGACCATCTGGGCGTGTTGGGCCATTGGGAGAAATGACGAGAATAATATCCACCTCTTCGGACTTTAATATGTCTGCCACGGCTTGATAGGCTAGGGTGGTTTTCTTTAATAGTCGATGATTTTGTCTGCCAATTTCAGGGATAAGGAGGGGCGAGGGAGGCAAGAAGGCACTGGCGATAATAGGCATAAATTATAGTGCTTAGGAGACTTAATTATATAATAATAACTGGGTTTTATAAATATTGACACAAATTATTAATAATGGCAAGAATACAAAAACTCCCGCGGTTTAGCGGGAGTTTAAATGAATATTTATT
>PHAH01000035.1 GCA_002841655.1 Candidatus Falkowbacteria bacterium HGW-Falkowbacteria-2 | reverse complement strand
TATTCCGATGCATTATAAAACAGATGATTTAAAGATGGATGATATTGATGGTGTCGAAAAATTCATTAAGGAAATGGGCCTGACTCCGACCTATGAAGAGAAGTTAAAAATCAGCAAGAAAGACTTGCCGAGCGAAGACATGGAGCTTGTAATTTTGAAATATTAAACAATCAAAATTAAAAATTCAAAATTAAAGCAGTCTCTGTTTGAATCTTGAATTTTGAAACTTTGATATATTTTATGAACCACCCGAAAAAAGAAAGAACATTTGTAATCTTGAAGCCGGACACTGTCCAGCGCGGGTTGATTGGTGAAACGATTAAACGCTTTGAGTCCGCCGGTTTGAAATTAGTGGCGATGAAATTTACCGTCGCAGACGAAGACAGACTATGGAAGCATTATAATAAGGATGATGCTTGGTTTCAGAAAAAAGGTGATTTATCGGTAAAGAACCGAATAGACATGGGCATGGTTGTTGACAAGGAACCGATTGAATATGGTAAGGATATAGTGCGCGCCCTTGTTAATTTTATGAGTTGCTGCCCGGTAGTAATGATGGTTTGGGAAGGTAATCAAGCTGTGGCCGTTGTGAAAAAAATCGTCGGCGGCACCGAGCCAACAACTTCAGACGTTGGAACTATTCGTGGCGACCTCACCCTCGATTCATACGAGTTATCAAACCGTGATGAGAGAGCTGTTCGCAATTTAGTGCATTGTTCTGATGAGGTTAGCGAAGCGGAAAGAGAAATTGCTTTATGGCTAACCGCCGATGAAGTGATGTCATATCGCCTTGTTAGTGAGCAAATTTTATATGACGTCAATCTTGACGGCATTAAAGAATAATAAAGAATATGTCCGAACACAATCACGAGGAAGCGAAAAAAATAAAGCTGCTTAAGATTGGAGTTTGGACTTTTTCTGTCCTCTTGCTCGCAGTTTGGATAATTAGTCTTCGTTTTTCTGTGGGCTCAAGTGCGCCCGCGACGAACGAGGATGTAAACGCGTGGCAAACGGAGTTTACCGAGACAATCGGTATTATCCGTCAAGGCCTCGATGAAGCCGGTGAAGAGGATATCGCCTCTTCTACAGAAATTACCGAACAAGGACGAGAATTTATTGAAGAATTGAAAAACGATGTCGAGAATATAAAACCAATTGTTACCTCGGGTGATGATGTAGCCTCTTCTTCTGCTGACTCCATCCTTGATGATCTTGAGAGACGCCTTAACGCCTCCTCAACTCCTATATATACTCCTGAAGTGGTAATCCCAAAAAAATCATGTCCTGAATATATTAATTGTATGCCGACAATAGGCGAGGCTCGACCTTGCATTATTCCGCCGGGATGTGAGAATTATACACAAATCGCTTATTGATATGAAAAAAGACAAAGAACCGAAAGATTTGGCAAATAGCAAGGAAGCTTTAACTGGTGATCAGAGGCACACCGCCTTCGGCATTGTTCAAGATCAACCACTAGTTGAAGAAATGAGCCGCTCATACTTAGAGTATGCGATGAGCGTTATTGTTTCGCGCGCCTTGCCCGATGTTCGCGACGGCATGAAACCAGTGCATCGCCGCATTTTATATGCGATGTGGAGTATTGGTTTAAGAGCGAATGCGAAATTCCGTAAATCAGCGACTGTCGTCGGTGAAGTTTTAGGTAAATATCATCCACATGGTGATAGCGCTGTGTATGAGTCCATGGTCCGCATGGCTCAGGATTTCGCGATGCGTTATCCGTTAGTTCGTGGCCAGGGAAACTTTGGGTCAATGGACGGCGACGGTGCGGCAGCTATGCGTTATACCGAAGCCAAATTAGCAGGTATTGCTGAAGAAATGTTGTTTGATATTGAGAAAGATACTGTAGATTTCATTCCTAACTACGATGGTTCTCACCAGGAGCCACGGGTCTTGCCGGCAAAATTACCAAATCTTTTATTGAATGGCACTATGGGTATTGCCGTCGGCATGTCGACGAACATCCCTCCTCATAACCTTGGTGAATTAGTACTTGCCATTACACACTTATTAGATAACCCAGAAGCTAGCATTGAAGATTTAATGCAGTTTGTTAAAGGACCTGATTTTCCGACTGGTGGTATTATTTATAATCACAAAGACATCCTAACTGCCTATGCTACCGGCAAAGGTGGTATTGTGATTCGGGGCAAAGCTGAAATTGAAGAACAGAAAGGTGGAACTTTTCAAATTGTGGTTAGTGAAATTCCATATCAGGTAAACAAGGCTGATTTAGTTGAGAAAATTGCCGATTTAGTAAAGGAAAAAAAGCTTGAGGGCATTAAGGCTTTACGTGATGAGTCGGACAAAGACGGTGTTCGCATTGTTGCTGAGTTGAAAAAAGATTCATATCCGAAAAAAATCCTCAACGCTCTATATAAGCATACCTCACTACAGACAACCTTCCACGTGAATATGTTGGCTCTTGAGAATGGCATTCAGCCGAAGGTGATGACTTTAAAGATGATTCTCGAAGAGTTCATTAAGCACCGAGAGGTTGTTGTCCGCCGACGCACGCAGTATGAATTAAATAAGGCAAAGGACCGTTCACATATTTTAGAAGGACTGCTCATCGCCTTAAAGAATATCGATGAAGTTATTAAGACGATTAAGGCTTCAAAAGATAAAGAAGTGGCGAAGGCGAATTTAATTAAGAAGTTTAAGTTGTCTGAACGCCAGGCGGTGGCGATTCTAGAAATGAGATTGCAGAATCTCGCTAACCTGGAAACGCTCAGAGTACAGCAGGAATGGGAAGAAAAACAGAAGTTAATTAAAGAACTTGAAGCCATTTTGAGTTCAGTGACAAAAATACGTTCAATAATCAAAGAGGAGATTAATGGCATTGTTCAGAAATTTGATAATCCTCGCCGCACCGATGTGGTGGCTCATGGTATCAAGGAATTTAGTCTTGAAGATTTAGTGCCGAATGAAGAGACAATGGTGATGATGACTAGAGACGGCTATATTAAGCGTCTTGAGCCTGATACTTTCAAGGTACAGGCTCGCGGTGGCAAGGGGGTTATTGGTCTAACCACCAAGGAAGAAGACACTGTTCAGTTCATGTTTACAACTTTCACTCATAGTGACATCTTGTTCTTCACGACTCGGGGGCGCACCTTCCAATTGAAGGTTCATGAGATTCCACAAGCTTCACGTACCGCGAAGGGGAACTCGATTGTAAACTTCTTGCAACTAACCGGCGGGGAACAAGTAACTTCTGTCTTGCCGCTTGATAAGATATTTGGTAGTAAATACTTATTCTTTGCTACCGAAAAGGGTATCGTAAAGAAAGTGGAATTATCGGCTTTCAATAACGTTCGCCGCAGTGGCTTAATTGCCATCAAAATCCGAGAAGATGATCGTTTAATTTGGGCAAAGCCGACTTCTGGTAGCGATCACATCCAGCTCATTACCGCCAAGGGACAGGCTATTCGCTTTAAGGAAACTGATGTCCGTGACATGGGGCGCAATGCATCTGGTGTTCACGGTATTCGTTTACACAAAGACGATGCTGTTGTCGGTATGGGTGTGGCTAAAATCGAGAAAGACAAAAAGCGCAATTACCAGATATTAACAATCATGGCTAAGGGTTACGGCAAGCGCACTGATTTGTCCTTATATAAACTACAGGGACGAGGAGGCAGCGGTATTAAGACTGCAAAAGTTACGGATAAGACTGGAGATATTAGTAATGCTTTCTTAGTTAATGCTGATACTATGGACGATCGCGATCTAATCGTAATCTCCGACTACGGACAGGTAATTCGAACTCCGTTTAAAGAAGTAAGCGTGCTGGGTCGTGATACTCAAGGCGTGCGTGTCATGCGCTTTAAGGACGCTGATGACCATGTATCCAGCGTTACCTGGGTTTAAGGATAATTTCATGTGATCTATATAAAAAACCGCCATTTGGCGGTTTTTTAGCCAAAAAAGCCTCAGACTGCCAAAGAAGCTGGAAACAGGCTATAATAAAGATACGCATTACTCAAATAATACATAATATATGTCTGAATCTTCATTTGTAATTTTAGCCGTCCTCCTTTTGGGTGGACTGGGAACTATTATATTCTTGTTAATGAAAAAGAAGGCCCCGCTCGATGACACGCAGTCGCTGGCAATGCTTGAGCGCATGGCGCAACAATCAGAAAAACTGTCACAACTGGCGGTGCAAAATACTGATTTACGTAAAGAGCTCGATTTGAAGTTAAGCGAGACCCATCGCGCATCCCAGGGTCAATTTGAGCAGACTACGCGAATCATCCAAAATATTACTGGACAGTCGGCTAAATTGATTGCTGACGTCACTGAAAAATTAGCCAAACTCGATGAGACAAATAAGCAAGTGGTGAATTTTTCATCTCAGCTTCAAAGTTTGCAAGATATTTTGAAGAATCCAAAGCAGCGAGGCGTGCTCGGTGAATATTATCTTGAAGAAACCCTGAAGAATGTGTTGCCACCAAAGTCATATGCCCTGCAATATTCTCTTGGCAAGAATGAAAAGACCGGCAAGGAGTTGATTGTTGATGCGGTTGTATTTGTAAAAGACAAGATTATTCCAATAGATGCAAAGTTCTCATTGGAGAACTATGAACGTCTTTTGAACACTACTGATCCCGAAGCGCGTAAAAAAATTGAAGTTTTGTTTAAACAAGATTTGAAAAATCGCATTGATGAAACCTCTAAGTATGTAATGCCTGAGAAGGGCACGCTTGAGTTTGCCTTCATGTTCATCCCCTCAGAGGCGATTTACTATGATTTATTGGTAAATTCAGTTGGGTCGGTTAAAGTGAATACCCGTGATTTAATAGAATATGCTTTCCGTGACCGCAAAGTCATTATAGTTTCCCCCACATCATTCCTAGCCTATTTACAGACAGTATTGCAGGGATTGAAAGCAATGCAAATTGAAGAAAAAGCGGTGGAGATTAAGGCCAACATTGAAAAATTGGGGAAGCATATGCTAAGCTATGATGAATTTTTACGCAAGCTTGGCACCAGCCTTTCAACGTCAGTAAGTCACTTCAACAATGCTTATCATGAATTTAAAAAGATTGATAAAGACGTGATAAAAATTACTGGGGGAGCTAGTCAAATCGAGCCAATGAAAATCGAGGCCCCGAAATAATATGGTCGAAAAAGATGTAAACAAACTCACTGAGTTGCAAATAGCGATTATCAAAACGGTTGTCTTTTTTGATATGTTTTCATATCCGCTTACATCTTATGAGATTTGGCGCTATCTAGGGGTATCCGCAGAATTTGCGGCAGCTGACAGTGAGGTGCGGGAATTAGTGAAGGCTGGCTTTCTGGCCTCTACCCAAGGCTTTTACTATTTACCAGGACAAGAGCGTTTGCTTAGTGTGCGTAAACAACGATATCACTTTACCAATCGCAAGCTGAAAATTGCGCGCCGAGCTGTTCGCCTATTCCGACTATTACCAACCATTAAGTTTGTCGCTTTAAGTAATTTAATCGGACGGCACAATTTAAGAGACGGTAGTGATATAGATTTATTCATTATTGCAAAACAGAATCGCATTTGGATTACGCGCTTATTCTGTGCTGGTTTGATGAAAATACTCGGGCAGCGTCCAACTGCTACCGAGAAAAGAGATAAGATTTGCTTGAGTTTTTATATTGACGCCGGACACTTGAATTTAAATAATCTAGCGGATGGCCCCGACGATGATTATTTTCATTATTGGCTGGCTGGTCTGCATCCACTCTATGATGGTGGCGCTTATCATCATCAGCTAATTAAGGAAAATGAATGGCTGAAGCAGTATTTGCCTAACGGTGCGTTTGTAGTTAATAATCAATCATATCGCGAGTCACCACGTTATTGGTTAACAGATAGCTTTGTTGTTGAATTTTGGAGAAAAGGAATTGATATATTAGAACAGTTTGCGCATCGTCTCCAGCTAATAATTATGCCGGAGGCGCTTAAAGAAAAGGCAAATATCGATTCCTGTGTAATTATCCGTCCGGGAGTGTTAAAGCTTTATCTTGTCGATCGTCGCTGTGAAATAATGCGTCGCTATCAAGAGCGACTGCGCCGCTTTTTCAATGAATAAGAAAAATTGGGTGCGCCTAAGTTTGGGTCTTCTCTTTTTGACCGCCTTAGTCTTGCCCTGGCAGACAAAACTCATCCTGCGATCAGCCATAAGTGATTATTGGGAGATTTCGATATATACAACGACTGTTCTTATTGTGCTATCTATCCTAACTCTAATTCCTTCGGGGCTTGTTAGTCTAAAACATTTCCAGTCGATGCCAAAACTTTGGCGTTATAGTGCTCTATTAACAATTGTTGTTGGAATTGTTTCTGCACTGTTTTCACCTGACCCACTCCTATCATTTTACGTTCTGGCCTTGCTTATTATTAGCTTGGTTTTTTTTATTGTCGTCCAAGCTCTGCCCGATTCATGGAAGCGAAGCTTGGCGCTAGTGGTTCTAGTTAGCTTATCATTCCAAGCTCTCATCGGCTTATATCAGTTTGTAACGCAGCTATCATTTGCGAGTTCAATTTTAGGGATCGCCTATCATAGCGCCGCTGATCTCGGCACTGCTGTTATTGAAACGGCTGATGGACGCTGGTTGCGCGCCTATGGAGCAAGCGGTCATCCGAATGCTTTCGGTGGGTTTATGGCGCTAGGTCACATTGGTAGCTTAATATTCTACATTCGGTCTAGGCGGATAAGTGCTCGCATATTTTTTGCGTTTTTGTACCTGCTATTTTTACCAGCAGTATTGGTTTCGTTTTCTCGCGCTGCCTATCTCGCCCTAATTATTGGACTGATTGCGGTAATGTATGAGAATCGCCAAGCCCTGCGTTCCTCGTGGAAGGCGACGGTGACAATAGCCAGTCTCACTGTGCTTATGACCGTTGCGGTCGTTTCACTATATTTTCCCTTGTATATTGCCCGCGCTGACATGTCTAATCGCTTGGAGGTGATGTCGATTTCTGATAGGGGTGACTTGAATCGCCGTGGTCTGGATAATTTTAAAGACAGTCCTTTAATTGGCGTTGGTCTTGGTGCTTCAACTCTGGCGGATAAACAGAAAATGCCGAGCTTGGCAGCTTGGCACTTTCAGCCGGCCCATAACTACTGGTTGTTGGCAGCGTCTGAGGGGGGCGTCTTCTTCGTTTTTGGTCTCGCTGCTCTTTGGGCTTTTGCTTATCAAAAAAGCCGGCAACGCCGACTTGTGTCTGTGTTTGTTGTGATGTTTATGTTAACGCTGTTTGATCACTGGCTCTTCAGTTTACCTCTGGGTTCAGCCTGGACCTTTCTTTTATTTGCTTTGATATGGTAACTCCCTTGGAGGATTAATAGGTCCTGTTCTAGATTCTTAAAAGCAATTTCAACCGGCGCCCAGTTTTTGTCTGGCGCTTTTTTTATTTCAGAGGCAAGTGTTTCTCGAATCAATCCGAGCAGAGTTGCGGCTGTTCCGAAATAGTCATTATTATCAACATGGAACTTAACGCTTTCTGCATCCCGGATAAACCGTTTTCCAGTTTGTATTCGATACGGTGGAACTTTTGTCATTAGATGATACTTATATATTTACTAGGTCCGATGATGAGGTGATCTAAAATCTCGACGTCGAGAATCTTTCCGGCGGCCAATAGATTATCGGTAATCGGCGGTAGCGCCATATTCGAGGGCAGGACGAAAGACTTCACGGGCTTGAACTAAGGAAGCATCAATAGTGCCCAGTGAAATTACTTCATCGTGGATTAGTTGGTAGTGGTTGTTGAGATATAGGCCCCGGAATTGCTCTTTCTTGAGGGAGGCCATGTCTTTGAGATAGGCATAGGCTTGGGCGGCATTGCGAATAGTGATGAGACCGCCTGGCTTTTTCTGAAATAATCTGCGACCCAATTCGAAACAGGCGACAATCTGACAGGCTTTGTTTTCAGGCAGATTAAGTTCTTTTGACATTACCGCTGGGTCTTTTTGGGTGGCAATGGCTTTTTCGCCGTATTCACGCAACAAGCGCGTGGCCATAGAAAAGACCTCTTCACGCTTTGTGCCGACTCCAAGGACGACTGACAGTAATTCGGCCATGCTGAGCGCACCAGCGCCCTCGGCCATCATCTTCTCGCGGGGCTTTTCACCTTCAGCCATGTCACGAACCCGTTTGATCTTGTAGCTTGAGCCGTGATTTAGTGTGCGGACGGCTGTATCTAAACGATAAGGCATAATCATTATAATTAATATTTGGTCGATTATCTTCGCTTTCCATTATAACAGAGATGTGTTAAATTTAGAATATAAAATAACCATATGACTAAACATAAAAAGATAGTATTGTCCAATAAAATGCCCCTAATTCTGGCGCCAGTGGTGGGGGCTAAAACGGTAACCGCCCTGGTGATGGTAAAGACTGGCTCGAAGTATGAAACTGCGAAAGAAAGCGGTTTATCTCACTTTTTGGAGCACATGTTTTTCAAAGGAACAGAGCGTCGCCCGAGCACGTTGACTATTTCGGCTGAATTGGACGTTTTAGGCGGAGAATATAATGCCTTTACCTCTAAAGAATACACTGGCTACTACGTCAAAGTAGCTGCTGGTAAGCTAGGCATGGCTTTAGACATTCTCGGAGACATGCTGACCGGCTCTAAA
>PHAH01000034.1 GCA_002841655.1 Candidatus Falkowbacteria bacterium HGW-Falkowbacteria-2 | reverse complement strand
TCAAATTTTTGTCAGCGCTAGTATGACAAAGGAAAAGCTCAACGCTTAAAGAGCAGGTGTAAGTGCTATAAAGCAGGATAAGCATTTAATAAAACCAAAAAAGAGTTTTATTAAGCATTCATCCTCCTTAGCAAGAAATAATATCAAACTTGCCTGCAAAGTATTGGTGAAAGAAAAGCTTTAAAACTAGCAAAAGCTCATTAATCCTGGTAATACTTTATTGTAAAAGTATCTAGGATTGGAGCTCAGTCGAGGCCACATATTTATTTATTATCTTTTAATAAAGAAAGGCCCGTTCTGGGCTCCTTTTTTAATATGTTTGCCTTTTACCGTAATTTCTGATAAATATTAGTTACTAAATATACAATTATGGCCTTATCCATCGGCATCGTCGGCCTACCAAACGTCGGCAAATCCAGCCTCTTCAATATTCTTACCAAAAAAAGCGTTGAAGCGGCCAACTATCCCTTCTGTACCATCGACCCCAACGTCGGTGTCGTTAAGGTGCCCGACAACCGTTTGGACCAGCTGGCAACCGTCTCCAAGCCCGCCAAGGTCATTCCCACCTCCATTGAGTTCGTTGATATCGCCGGCCTGGTCGCTGGCGCCAGCAAGGGCGAAGGTCTAGGCAATCAGTTTCTAGCTCATATCCGCGAATGCGATGCCATCTGTGAGGTGATTCGAAATTTTCATGATAAGAATATTATTCATGTAAGCGGAAATGTTGATCCGAAATCAGATAAAGAGACCATTAATCTCGAACTTATTCTGGCTGATCTCGGTAGTATCGCCAAGAGATTAGATAAAACAAAAAGAGAAGCCAGAAGTGGAAACAAGGAATTAATATTCCAAGCCGGCATCCTCGAGCGTATTTATAATCACCTCGAGCAGGGCCTAGCTGCCCGCTCATTGCAGTTTACCGACGAAGAGCTTCCCTTTGTAAAGTCTCTCACCTTATTAACCATCAAACCCATCGTCTATTTGTTAAATGCTGATGATTTAGAAAATCTACCCGATCTCGGCGACCTTGATGGCGAGATTATTGCCGTGAACGTCAAAATGGAAGAAGAAATCGCTGCTCTACCCGAAGAGGAGCAAGCTGAGTATATTCAGGAACTCGGACTTACCCAAAGCGGTCTAGATAAATTAATTAAAGCCTCATACAAACTCCTCGGTCTCGACACCTTCTTCACCACTGGTCCCGATGAAACTCGTGCTTGGACGATAAAGAATGGCGCGAAGGCACCCGAAGCGGCTGGCGTTATTCATACCGACTTCATTAAAGGCTTTATCCGCGCCGAAGTAATAAACTGGGAACAGTTTGTGAGTGTCGGCAGCGAAGCTAAAGCGCGCGAACAAGGACTCATCCGCACCGAAGGCAAAGACTATGTTGTAAAAGATGGTGACGTCTGCAACTTCCTGGTTAACAGATAAAGTAAAAGAATATAAAATCCGCCATTCAGGCGGATTTTTTGTTGGAAAAATATTTATCTCGAAAGCGGAATCAGTGGCCGACGAGACGAGGCATTACCTTTTAGATTCTTACTGACCACATTCGCTGACCCACTCTTATCCTTGGCTTTCATCACCTGTGAAATAGAAGCCACCGGTCGATAGTTCGTATGCGTAATTCCGGGAGAAGCAATACCACTTAACCCCGACTTGTTAGCAAGCTGTGTTTGCCCTGCAAAATGCGGATTTTGGTAATTACTTTCGTCATCAGCGCGATTGATGCGCACACGGGCAGTCGGCTTTTTTTCACTGATATGCGTAAGGACCTTCTTTAAGTCCGCTGTTTCTTGGCTATTTAAATCGACTGATTTTTTTACCTGTGACAAAACGTTTGTTTTCTCGGCCACGCCGAATTTCCCTTGCTTCACTAAGTGCTCATATTTCTTGACGGCCTTCAAAATGGTATCCCGATTATCATTAAGGGTGCGCGAAGAACTTTTATATTTTATCGCTGAATTCACAGTATCACGCAGCGTCTCTTTTCCCAGTACGGCATCAAACATCCCCATAGAGATATTATTATTTTTCTAAGATTATCATTTCTCGCCAAACCCGCTGACCTTCGCGGTGATATAGTAGAGTATGTCTTTCGGTGAGCTTGGCCCAAGGACTATGTCTGAATTTTGGTGGCAGAGCAGAGACTTGTTTCCATTTATCCAAAGATGGTCTCAAAAACTCTTTACCAAAAAATACCGGCCAAACCATGGCAATGCGTCCGCCTGGCTTTAATATTTGATAGAAGTTATCTAAGGCCGCATCATATAATGTTTCGAGTTCAGCTTTCACTGCCTCAATATCATTTAATCCGCGTTGCGGACCAAGATATGGTTCAGTGACAATCGTATCAACCGAATTTGCTTTGAAAAATTGAGCCAGACGAGTAGCATTCTTGATGTGAAACTTAGCGCGCGTATCGAGGCCGTATAATTCTCGCGTCCACTCTGCATTCACGCGACTATCCTTAATTGCTTTTTCAGATAAGTCGGTCCCAACTAAATTTTTATAACCTAGCAACATCGCCTCAGTGATAATTGTGCCCGAGCCGCAGAAAGGATCGAGTAATAATCCGTCGTGATCTTTTTGACCGGCACAATTAATTAGCATCTGTGCGAGCTTCGGTGGCAACATCCCTGAATGATCGTCACGAACTGGTCGTCCAAAATCACGTCGCGACAAATCTTTATACGGCTGCACCGCCAGGGTACGAGCAATATAGAGATCATTGTCGTGCCTGAAGAAAATTAATTCGGCGCCCTTAGTAATTAACTTATTCTGACCAACCACCACACTCGACAGCTCCTTATCACGGCTAGTAACGAGCCGGGAGGAGACATCCATCCCCTTCAACTCTTTCTTAATCGTCAGCCCCAGCTTTTCAGCGTTGAAGCCACCGCCAATACCTTGATCGGATATTCCAAAGACTAATTTGCCCTCACCGCGCGACCCTTTTTCAATTAAAATACGGGCACACTGCTTCGCTAAGTCAGCTACTGGAGCGCTAACCGGTGCAAACGCCTCGATTTCCGCAATCTTAAGGGTGCCGCCGAGCTGCTTAATGAGGCTTTCGGCTTTAATATTAGCGTCTTTTTTTATTAATACTCGCTCATTTTCCCAAAATAAGTCATATTCGCCCAAAACAGCGTCGATTTCGGCGACTGACCAAGCGGGATGTGTTCCTAAAATAAATGCATAATCCATATGATTTCATAATGCCCTAACTCTTGCTTTTTTTCAAGCATTATGATAATTTTAGAGGACAAAAAAATATCTAACATATCTTTCCCATATTCCCGCCTTATGGCTGGAATAATTCCGTACTCTACATAACGGAATTAAAGGTATTCCTTGGAACCCAAATTCTAATGAATACTTGGGTTTTTGTTTAAATTAAGGGAGTTTAGAAAAATGTTAAGCCTTGCTTACATCGTTTTTAGCCCCGATATGCTAAATTATGTCTAAGACCAAACCGTCGGGCGCGAGCCGTTATGAACTGCTCTTTGTCGTCCCAAACCAGTACACTGAAGACGAAGCTAAGGCCATCGTTACCAAAGTGGAAGGTTATGTCACCGAAAACGGTGCCAACATCGTCTATCGCGAATACTGGGGCAAGAAGAAGTTAGCTTATGTGATTAAGCAAAATCACTATGGCTACTACAACCTCTGTGAGTTTGATGCCGAAAGAAGCGAAATCACTAAACTCGATCGCACCCTCCGTCTCTCCACTGAAGTTTTACGTCACCAAATCATTGCCATCCCTGCTCTGACCGATGCTGAAAGATTGAAAATCAAAGAGAAACAGGAACAGGCAACCAAGGCCGATAAGAAGGAAGACAAAGCAACTAAAGAAAAATCTTCCAAGCCTGCAGAGAAGAAAGAGAAAGTTGAAAATAAAGCTGACCTCAAAGATCTTGATGAGAAGTTAGAAGGCCTCTTAGATGCTAAAGACCTCTTATAAACTAATCAGCTTAATTTTATAAGCGCGTTTATAAAGTTAAGTTCAAATGTATGAACTTAAACAAAGCTATGGTCATCGGCAATCTGACCCGCGATCCGGAAATTAGAACAACTCCTTCCGGACAGAATGTCGCTTCTTTCAGTGTCGCGACCAGTATTACCTGGACAGATAATGCCGGCCAACAACAAAAGAAAACTGAATTCCATAATATTGTCGCATGGCGTAAACTCGCCGATATCATCGGACAATATTTAAAGAAAGGCTCAAAGGTTTATATCGAAGGCCGCTTGCAGACCACTGATTGGGCAGGGCAAGATGGCGTTAAAAGATATCGCACTGAAATCATCGCCGAAAATATGATCATGCTCGATCGGGCTGGCGGTGAAGGTGCCAGTTTTGGTGGAAACAACTTCGGTGGCGGTCAATCCGCTCCAAGAACAGCCCCTAAACAGGCTGAGGAACTACCAACTATCAACGCTGACGAAGAAGAAGAAATCCGCGTGGAAAATATTCCCTTCTAAAAATAATAAAAGAACAAACCAATAATTATGAACAACAATAAACACAAAGACTGCTTTTTCTGCGTCAACCAGCTTGATGCCGACTACAAAGACGTCCGCACTTTACGCCGCTTCGTCAACTTCTACATGAAGATTTTACCTGGCGATCGCACCGGCGTTTGCGCTTGGCATCAGCGCCAGCTTACTCAGGCCATCAAACGCGCTCGCGTGATGTCCTTACTCTCACCGACTCACAAATAATTAACGAGCTGCTACTATGTTGAACTTCAATGAAATTAAGATCGGCAAAGTCATTCTCTTAAACGATGAGCCTTATGTCATTGTTAAGACCGACCATCATAAGATGGGTCGTGGTGGCGCCGTTTTGAAAGTAAAGTGCCGCAACCTCATCAACAGCAACATCCTTGAACGCACCTACCAAGGTGCGGAAAAAGCTGAAGAGGCGGAAACTGAAAAGAAAAAAGCAAATTTCATGTATAAAGATAAGGATGAAGCCTATTTCATGGAAAACGAAAACTTTGAACAATTCAATCTGCACGTTGATGAAATTGGTGATAAGATTCAATTCCTTAAAGACGGTACCGATGTCAGCGTCTTATACTTCAACGGCAAACCCGTCGCTATCGACCTCCCTATCAAAATGGAATTTAAAGTTGTTAGTGCTCCTCCGGGGGTAAAAGGAAATTCTGCCGGCAATGTTAACAAGCAGGTAGAAATAGAGACCGGTGCTTTAATCAGCGTCCCAATGTTTATCGAAGAAGGAGATATGATTCGCATCAATACTGAAACTGGAGAATACGTCGAAAGAGTAACTGCCTAATATCCACATCCCGACCGCCCCGTAAATGGCAAGCCATCGCGGGGCGGTTTTGTAAGGAAAATAATGCTATAATCTTCAATATGGAGATACTAATGCTGTTAGCCATAATCTGCTTCACTTTCATTGCTGTCCTTCGTCTAGACTGGGCTCTTTTCATCGTCCTCGCAGCCTTGCCAACCTACCTGCTACGCTTCAACATCGGTCCAATCCCAGTAACCTTGCTCGAGCTAATGATTCTCATCACCTTCGCTGTTTGGGCTATTAAGGACAAGCCTTGGAAGCGACTCCAAAAAAGCGCATGGAAAGTTAGAAGGCAAAAATATCCATATCACTTAGAAATCATTGGCGTCCTCATCGCCGCTTGGGCTGGTCTCGCTATCGCTGGCTTCGATAACAGTGCTCTCGGTATATTCAAAGCCTATTTCCTGGAGCCATTAATGCTCTACATCGTCATCATTAATCGCGGTCAAAGTGGTATCAAGAAATTCATCTGGCCACTCGCGATTTCCGCGGCCGTTGCTAGTATCTATGCGCTCTTTCAGCAGATCACCGGTCTCTATATCTTCAATGACTTCTGGGCCCTGCTCTCACAGCGCCGTGTCACTTCGTTTTTCCCTTATCCCAACGCTGTCGGACTCTTCCTCGCTCCAATCATCTTCTTGCTCGGTGGATTATTATGCTCGTTCCCCCATCGCACAACTCTGTTAAAGGCGGGGCAAAAAGTATTTTTGTTCCTCACTATCGCTTCCTCCATATTAGCCATATACTTTGCTCATTCGGAAGGTGCGTTAGTCGGCATTGCTGGCGGTATTTTCATTGTGGCGCTGCTTGCACACAAAAATACCAGAAAGGCTGCTATTGCTAGCGCGATGCTTGCTGTTATTATATTGAGCATCTCCGCTCCTGCCTGGAATTATGTTGAGAATAAGGCGACGCTCATGGATTTAAGTGGTCAGATTCGACGTCAGCAATGGAAGGAAACTTTTCAGATGCTAGAAGATGGACGCTTAGTTTCAGGGGCTGGTTTAGATAAATATCAGGAAGCAGTCGCACCCTTTCATCAGGAAGGGATATTTGTGAAGAATGATGATCCTGACTGGTATCGTAAAGTCGTCTGGAATGATGAGTATAAGAAACAGGTTTGGCAACCGGTGGAAATATATAAATACCCACATAATATCTTCCTCAACTTCTGGACGGAAATCACCTTATTTGGAGCTTTCCTCTTTACCTGGCTCATCGCACGCTTCTTCTACGATGCGATTAAACTACTTAAGAAACTTGAACGTGAAAAGAGAATGCTCGTGCTTGGATTAATCGGAGCAATGAGCGCCCTCGTTATTCATGGTCTAGTCGACGTCCCCTATTTCAAAAATGACTTAGCTATCATCTTTTGGGTAATCGTTGCTATGGTGGGGATTATAAAAATTAAGAATACAAAATCAATATGATATATCTAACAAAATTTCTCGCCCAGGCTGGTGTTGCCAGTCGCCGTGGCGCTGAAGAATTAATCCGCAACGGGAAAGTGACTGTTAACGGTTCACGTGCCGAATTGGGTGCGATGGTTGAGGGTATCGAAGATATCCGCGTTCGGGGTAAGCAAGTTGATAATAAGGCTGCTGGTTCGAAAATCGTCATCATGTTTAATAAGCCCATTGGCTATACCTGTACCAATAGGCGTTTTGCCGGTGAAGACAATATTTTTGATTTGCTACCAGACGACATGCAGAATCTTATTATCGTTGGTCGCCTTGACAAAGAGAGCCGCGGTTTGCTTTTATTAACTAATGACGGCGATTTAGCGAATCAAATTGCTCATCCTCGTTATGGTCATGATAAGAAGTATTTAGTTCGTTTTGCTGGTGAAGATCGCATGGAATTAACCGAACGCGCTCTTTATGCCAGAGTGAAAGATGGTATCAAAAGTGATGAGGGTGAAATCCTTACCGCAAAAAGCATCCGTCGTGAAGAAGATCGTTGGGCCGTAACCTTGGGTGAAGGCAAAAAGCGCCATATCAGAAGAATGTTTGCCGGTATGGGCCTAAAAGTTATTGACCTACAACGTGTCGCCATCGGTGGACTTGAGTTAGGCACTTTACCCCAAGGTAAGTTCTGGGTATTAACTGACAAAGATATCGCTAAGTTATTAAAATAAGTCACAGGAGAGGTGACTGAGTGGTTGAAAGTACCGCTCTCGAAAAGCGGCAAGGGTGAAAGCCCTTCGGGAGTTCGAATCTCCCCCTCTCCGCTAAGAATTTGAAAATAGAAATTATGTTCTTAATCTATATTTTGAAATTTACTATTGCAGCAGGCGTAGGATTTCTGCTTTGGAAATTTTTTTCCGGTAAGCACGAAGGTGATAAACTAGAAAGGTCTTTTAGATTCAAAATGGGAAAAAATATAATCCACATACATCACTGGATTTGGTGCAGTGCCTTATTAA
>PHAH01000033.1 GCA_002841655.1 Candidatus Falkowbacteria bacterium HGW-Falkowbacteria-2 | reverse complement strand
CTTTGTACACTACTTGAACCTCACGAGTACGACTATAACTGGAAAAGATGGTCTATTGACTCACTTCCAATAATACCTCATAAATATGATGTGAAAATTATTGAAAACGATGGTGTAAAAAAACAATTCAATGTAATAAAAAGTTTAATTGAAAAATCAGAAGGTGTCATTAACTGTGGTGATGCAGGACAAGAAGGAGAACTTATCCAACGATGGGTATTAAAACTTGCAGGGTTCAATAAAGAATTCAAACGCCTCTGGATTTCTTCTCTAACAGAAGAAGCAATCAAAGAAGGATTCAAAAAATTAAAAAGTAGCAACGACTTCGAATTACTATATCAAGCAGGAAGTGCTCGAGCCATTTGCGATTGGTTAATAGGGATGAACGCAACTCGTGCTTACACAACAAAAGTTTCAACAGACGGGAAACTATTATCAATAGGACGTGTGCAAACTCCTACATTAGCAATGATAGTTAACAGATACCTAGAAATAATGAACTTCATTCCAAAAAAATATTGGGAGCTAAAAACATTATTTAAAAACGTTATATTCTCATACGAAAAAGCTAAATTTGAAAACCCTGAAGACGCTAACGAAATATTAGGAAAAATCACCAATAAAATATTGATAAAAATAAAACAGACGGGTATTCACATCCGCCTGTTTTTATGTTAAAATTTGCATATTATAAATCTAATCATAATATTATGAATAAAGATAAGAAGCAGCGTCTGACTTGGGTAATTGGGGCCATTGTGGTGGTCGCCGTTGCCCTGGCCATGATGGCGCTCGGCCGTAATAGTGGCGAAAGCTACGACCAGGATAAGATGACCCTATTCTATAGCGACTCCTGTCCACACTGTGAAACGGTTGAAGAATTCATTGACGAAAATAATATCGATGAAAAGTTTGATTTCCAACGTCTTGAGGTCTCAACCAACGCCCGCAACAGCCAAAGACTGGCTACCCGTGCCCAGATCTGTGGCTTGAATCCAAGCTCCATCGGCGTTCCCTTCCTTTGGACTGGTGAAGACTGTCTAATGGGTGACGTTGATATTATTGATTACTTTCAAAGCTAACTATTAATTATGAAAATAAAACACATCTTCACCGTCATCGGTTTTGGTCTACTTAAAGCCGTTCCTGTTAAGGCGGTTTGTCCAGTCTGTGTCGTCGCCGTTGGTGCCGGTCTCGGTCTTTCTCAATATCTTGGCATCGACGATACTATTGCCGGTACCTGGATTGGTGGCATGCTCGTTGCTGTCAGCACCTGGACTATCGATTTATTTAACAAGAAAAATTGGATAAGCCGATTCAAAAATATTCGTAACGTACTCATCTTCGTCGCCTACTATGCCATGGTTATCTGGCCTTTATATAATCAGGGGCTTATTGGTAGCGGTAATACTTTATTTGGAATTGATAAGTTGCTCTTGGGCATTATTGCCGGCAGCCTTGTCTTTGCCTTCGCTGTGTGGTTATATGAGTTTATGAAGAAGAACAATGGCAAGCCTCACTTCCCCTTTGAGAAAGTGGTTTTACCAATCAGTTCCCTGGCCGCCCTTACCTTGATTTTTTATCTTTTAACCTAATTATCAAGCCTTATGTCTGACGAAAACAACCCAATCAAAAACCTACAGGACTTTATCGACAAGGCTGATTCGATGAAGAAGCAAGAAAAGATGGACCTCTCTTCCGATCAAGATCTCTCGATTGCCATCATGAACCTAGTTGGGATTGAAGAACACTTCTTCTTCACTGGCGCTAAGACTGGCAAGAATGAATACTACGACCTCATTAATGAGGTCCGGGAAATGCGCAAAGACTTGCTTAAGCAGATTATAAAGGAATATGAAGGAGAAGTCTGGTGCATTTCTAAGCACTTGCTTGCCGCCAGCTACCGCTTAATGGAAGTCGGCACTAAGCAACTCAGCCGAGGACAGAAAGAGGAGGCCTACAAGATGTTTAATAAAGCCTATGAGCTCTATTCCCTTTTCTGGGGTCTCAACATGAAACTCATCGGCACTGGTGATGTGAAGAAAATTGACGAGGAAGCCATCAACAAACACGACAAGGAAAAGAAAGGTTTCGGCGCTAAGTTCGGAGAACTAGTGCGCAAAGCGATTGATTGCTGTATTGAATAAAAACTATAATGCCAAGAAAAAAGGAGGCCTGTGAAGGTCTCCTTTTATAATGGTTATCCAGCCATTATCTCTCTCTTTAAATCGCTTCTTCGTCTACAAAATCTATAAACTCATCTTTGACGAAAACGTTGCTGCTTTGCAATCTTGCTTTACTTAAATACCATTTTGCCGCGTTCCAGTCTTTCTTTCGAATTTCTTTCAACTGTTCTTTGTTAAAAATCAATTTGTCGAGTTCGACAGCGACTTTAACAAGGGCGTTACGACGAAGGTAGTAAACTCCAATCTGATAATGTTCAATCTCGTCTCCTTCTTGGCTTAAACTATCCAGGTCATACATAACCAATTCATTCGGATGGACAATTCTCCTTAACTCATCATCCTTAGCAATAGTTGCTGGAGCTGTCATCGCCAAGTGTCCTTTACCTGCCAGTTGTTTAATGGCATTTTTATACCAATCACCGGCTTCGGGATTTTCTTTTCGGAGCAAGCGTACTTGGTTTTGGCGACCCAACATCAGTTGATCCAGGTCAACCGTACGGAGACCATTCTTTGATATTGGAATCTCGATGTAAATAACGGTTACGCGATATTTTACTCCTAAAGAGTTAGTCACCTTTCTTATCGATTCAGGCAAGAACATTACTACTTCTTTTTTAGAAGGTAGTTTTGATTTCCCCTTAAGCGCTTTCCTGGAAAGCACTAAAGCAAAATTTTTCTGCCCTGGAGCGATATCAAGGCTGTTATCAACTTTTTTTCCTGCGGGCACCGATCCGAGGTGTCTACCAGCTTTTTTGCCGGATTCTTCTGTCTTACTTCTCATTTGTTTGCTGCTTTTGGGTTTATGAATTGTATTGTACTTTACTGGGCATTTTAATACATAATCACAATTTTGTAAAGGGGTAAGCTCTAAACAGTTTTTTATCTTATGTTTAGGGAAAATAAAAAAAGCCTGGATATAAACCAGGCTTTTTCCTATATAATCGGGTAGTTTAATTTAAAACTGATTCAAGGGTAACTGAACCTCCGTCTTCAATCATAAGAGGGGCTTCCTGAGCGTTGCTGCTGGTTACTGAGCAGGCCCTCATTTCTGTCTGATAGATTTTCCAAGCCTCTTGCTGAGCGGCGCGAGCAGTTCCGGCAACGCTTTTACTTGTCTCTTGGAAAGTCTTAGCACAAGCCTTTAAGTTCTCTGCCTGATTCTCTACGGTCGCAATCGCCTTAATCTGACATTCCCCGCGAGCAGTGATGGCTAAAACCATATTATCAGCGCTAGTTTCGATTACCTTCTTCACGGCATCGTCTTTCTTGATGATAGCGGCAGTGACACAAGGAATCATGTCGGCAGTAACAACACGAGATGGAGTTACCGGTTTGTTTTCAGATGCCTTCTTCGGGATTCCCCAAAGTGAAGTGCCTATTTTAGTAATCTGGTTATAGAGGTTGATATACTGCGGTGCTAAAATCTTTTCTAATTCACCTCGGATATCATTTTTTACCTGACTCATCTCAGACGTAGAGGAAGCTTTAAGATTTTTTAAACGTATTCCCCAAAGAGCATTGCCTTCTTTCTTCATGACTTTAAACTCTTTAATCTGATCTGGTGAAGGAATTCTCTCTAACTGATTGGCTGTGCCAGTCGCACTGACAGCAGTCATGGTGGTCGCAGTCACTGTTACATTCTCTTCTGCTTGAACAGGCAAGAAGATAAAGGCAGCGAAGACCATCGCCAAAAGCAGGGTTAAGGCAAAAATCTTTTTCATAAGTTTGAAATGATTTAATAAATTATCCTAACACCATTATAGCACGAATTGACTACTTGAGGCTTTCAGCCCACTTCCCGGCTTTCTCGATTTCACCTTCCAGCAAGGGCCCCTGTTTATCCTTAACCATGAAATCAGCCGGCGCTCCAGCTGCAACACCTCCCTGTTTCACAATAACAGACAGCGTTGGTGTTGAGGCGTAGCCTATAATTTTAATAACAAAGCGAAGAAAGAAATTAACACTGTTAGCAGGCATACCCGTGCTAAACACAGCCACCTTCTTAGAAGACCAGATGTCAGAAGGTAGCTCTTTCATAAAAGCCTGCACCGCTTCACTGGCGCGGCCACCATGAGTTGGTGTTCCTAATACTACCAGCTCAGCGTTTTCAATATCTTCCTTATGCGCCTGAGAGATGTGAATTAGTTTCGCCTCTTCGCCAATGACACGGGCAATCTCTTCGGCAATCTTGCCGGTGTTGCCGTAGACGGAATCATAGATGATAGCTGTCTTCATATTTTTTGCTTAATATAATAATTAATCAGTTGATTGAAAGAAATCACAATGAGCATTAAACGGCACTTCCGCTTTTGCCTCATTACAATAACCCACTCCGCTCTCCAAAACAAAAAAACTCGTGCACCGCTCACATTGCGTTGCCTCTGTTTCCCAATCCTCTTTGTAGTCTGCCTCTATTTCGTGTGACATAATATTTAATAATTTATAGTCCGTTAAAAACTGCCCCGCTAACCCCTTTCCCACGGTCATACAGCGATTGAACTTCGTCAGCGGTAAGGGCACGGTTATATATTTTTGCATCACTTATCTTTCCCTTAAAATATATACCCCCTGCATATCTTCCAATATTGAGAGGAAAGTTACGAGTATGCGTAATAGCAATACTTGTGGCCCTACTCCCCACTAAGACGCCGTCTAAATAAACCTTCCCCCCAACCGCAGGGTCATAGGTACCAACAAAATGGTGCCATTTACCAGGAGTGATTGGAACAGATGAATAAAAATCACCTGGTCCATTCAATCTAAAGTAAGGGATGCGGGTGTTGGCAGCAATTTCACACGAATAGCCATACCATTTCGTAAACCAAATATGTCTTAGTAGAGAAGCGTCAGTATCCATGTTAATCCATGAGGAAACAGTAATGGAACTAGGCTCAAGCAATTCTGGATTACCAATATTGCCAATATATTGATTGGTACCGTTAAAGCTGGTGTAGTCATTCGTAATCGTTCCTCCAAAATTAACCGCATCATTCGAATTAGCTGACTTATCTGTAACTATTTCTGACCCCACGACGCCACCCTTTGTGTATTTAGAGGTAAGAGGAAGGTCAAGTACTAATCCTTTGCTCAATAAATCACCCTTTCCTGGTGTGTACAAGGAATAGAGCGAACCTATTTCCTCGTCGTTTAATACGCGATTATATATCCTTATTTCGGAGACCCTTGCTTTCAGTTTCCGAGTAGGCTGTCCACCAATAGAAGTAAACTGTTGGCTCGCTCCAGACGAGACAACTGAGTCGGTCCAAACTAAATTATTATTCGAATAATGTCTAATAACAGACCCGTCCCATGTAGTTACCACATGAGTCCATTCATTCAAAGGCAAGGCGCCACTTGGGCTACAGCGCCAATATGTATCTGCAAACCCATATGACCAATAGCATATTTGTGTGCCGACTATCTCCCAATAATCTCTTAATATACTATGGCGACTATCCCCACCAGTCTCATTGTAGACCCAGGCGGACAATGTAAATTTTTCGAGCGTTGGTGTGTTCACAATATCTATAACATCATTATTACTGCCGTCAAATTGCATTGCTGCATTTATTTTTCCATACCTATCAGTTGTCAAATCAACTCCTCCATTAATACCATGGTGCGAGTAAGCACTTTTGTCTGTTACGCGACCAGTTGTTGCATTATAATTTTCCTCATTCATCGGCCAATAACCAATTAAACCTTTTTCGAGTGAGGAAATTTGATACTTAGACTTAAAATCAAGATACAGCTTTGAAACTTCTTGCTCTGACAGGGCTCTATTATAGATTTTAGCCTGCGCCATATATCCGCTGAACATACGATCTGTTCTTGAGTCCTGTTGGCCAAACTTTATCCCATTAATATTTACGTTCGAGACAGTTGGTGACCATATTAACACCCCATTAAAATATATTTTGTTTTGTCCGTTTGTTTTAACAACTACGATATGATTCCAAGTTCCACTAGGCACCGTAAAACCAGCTGACTGAGAGACTGTAACCGGATCCCAATACATTTGCAGTGATCCATTATTCATACGGATAGTACCAGTATCGACACTAGATCCGATAATTGTTCTCAAACCAGTACCGCTATGATTAAACCATACCGAATAAGTGGCGTCCTCTGCCGCAGTAAAGCCAACTTCTGTTGTTATTTTATCGGTTAACCCATCAAACCTCATCGCCCCTGTGCTCTTCCCGTCCTTATCCGGCGCAAAGACAGCGGGATTAGTGGACACAGCATGATTGTTATTACCACTCTTGTCAGCAAAGGTGCGGGTGGAGGAGTTATAATTCTCTTCACTAAAATCTATATCTAAAACCAGCCCATCGTTATTATTATTCAGACCATAACCAAAGGCCCAGCCCGAAATTACAATAGAGGATATTAGGATGAGGAATAAAGAAATAATTTTAACGCGCCCGGAGGCGCGCTTGATTCTTTTCAGCATATAACTATTATACCAAATATTTATGCAAATAAAAAAAGGATAATACTAGATTATCCTTTTTCACGAAGCAATCTTGTCATTCAAGATTTCGTAAAAAACTGCCACTATGGCATTTACTTCGCGATTACGCTGAGCGTCAAGAAACAGACGGTACTTGACGGCTACAATCATTTTTCGATCGAATATAAAATTGTTGCATATTCTCAACAAATTTCCTTCGATTTCATCGTAGGTGCATACAAACATGCTGACGCGCTCTCGTTTGTTCACCTCATCTTCACTGGGCAAGTATTCTAACCTAACTATCACTGGAAAATCTTCGCCGTTTTCCCTGATAACCTGACTTGCGCGTACCTGCCTGTGCAATAAGTTCATCGATCCCCGTTGTTTGTCCAAAACATCATTAACAGCCTGTTCCAGCGTGTTAGTTTCATTGAGAGTTGCCACATATTCAAAAACATGGCGATTGTTGGCGTTCATGTTGGTTGTTTTAAGGTACAATTAATTGATGGCGGTATTATATCTAACCAGCAAAACCTTGTCGATAACTTACAAACTATAGACTAAGTATCAAAAAACGGGATATCTACCCGTTTTTTTCTTAATTATTCCGTGGTGTTGCCATCAAATTCCTCGTCATTTTCCTCGGCTAATTTCTTCGTTTTGCGGACAATTCCATCCTTGTGATGAGGTGGAGAGTATAGAGTATAGAGCTTTAGCTTCGTTTGAGCAGAAGTATTTATAACATTGTGCTCTGCGCCAGCCGGAACGATAACGGCCGAGCCGTCTTCTACTTCATATTCATTCCCATCGATAATGACCAGTCCCTGCCCTTGCTCAAAACGAAAAAACTGATCATTCTCAGCGTGAATTTCTGTTCCAATTTCTTCATTTGGACGCAATGTCATTACTACCAGCTGTGTATGCGCCCCGGTATAAAGCACGCGACGGAAATCATCATTTTCAAGTGTTTCCTTCTCAATGTTGTTGTTAAATCCTTTCATATGATTATTCTTAATTTCTATATAATAATAGTATATTATAGCATAAAAACGCAATTTTTAAAAGGTATAAAAAGACATCTGTTTCCAGATGTCGTCTTAGTCTAAAAACTGGGTACTGAGTAAGTTTCATCGTCATCATCGAGTCCAATCATCGAGACAACTTCCTTCTTGCACTTCTTCTCATTTAAAGAGTTGCTCTTTTCCCTTTGCTCATCTTCCGTAGCTGGCCGCTCACATAATTCCACATCCTTTTCCATGGCCTATATTTTTTATTGAAATGTTCTTACTTATATTTTATATCTTATCGGCGGTATTG
Organism: Candidatus Falkowbacteria bacterium HGW-Falkowbacteria-2; assembly: GCA_002841655.1. Classification (GTDB taxonomy): domain Bacteria; phylum Patescibacteriota; class Patescibacteriia; order Patescibacteriales; family UBA12465. The sequence goes on along the minus strand of PHAH01000033.1, from coordinate 29 downwards.
TAAATGTTACTGTCAACCAAGTGCTTCTT
>PHAH01000032.1 GCA_002841655.1 Candidatus Falkowbacteria bacterium HGW-Falkowbacteria-2 | reverse complement strand
TATCCGAACTCGGTATCTATCCGGCCGTTGATCCACTCGATTCTTCCTCCATCATTTTAGACCCAAAGGTAGTTACCCCGGAGCACTATGAAGTGGCTCGCGGTGTGCAGATGATTTTGCAGCGCTACAAAGATCTTCAAGATATTATCGCCATCTTAGGTATGGAAGAATTATCTCAGGAAGATAAATTACTCGTTACCCGTGCTCGTAAGGTGCAGAAATTCTTGTCTCAGCCTTTCTCAGTGGCTGAAGCCTTCACTGGACGCCCTGGTAAATATGTTAGACTTGAAGAAACCGTTAAAGGCTTTAAGGAAATTCTCGACGGCCTACACGATGATCGCTCTGAAGATGACTTCTATATGAAAGGTGGCATCGAAGAAGTGGCAGTTGCCAGCGCTTAATTAATTTCCGTTAACGCCAAATTATTATGGCTGAAAAGAAAAGCATAAAATTCGAAATTGCGACACCGGAAAGAACCCTGCTTAAGCAGGAGGTTTTGCAGGTGACTATCCCGACACAATCTGGTGAGATAACGGTTTTACCCGAACATATTCCTTTGGTTTCCATCATCAAGCCCGGTGTTATTGAAATCAAAACCTTAGAAGGTGATATGGAAATCATTTCTATTTCCGGCGGCTTCGTTGAGGTTTTACGTGAAAAAATTGTCATTTTAGCAGACACTGCGGAACGTGCCAACGAACTTGATGAATCACGCATTGTTGAGGCTCGAAAAACCGCCGAGGACGCTAAGAATGAAGCCATGACTCATGAAAATTATGATCTATCAGCTGTCGCCGCTCGTTTGGATATTGAATTGGCCCGTGAACGCGCCTTACATAAATGGCGTAAACTAAAAAACATCCATCCTGGTAAATAGTTTAGTTTCTCAAATAAAAAAAACCTGCCGCTTGGCAGGTTTTTTGTTATATCAGCTTATGATAGAAGTATAAAAGCAAAGAGAATGAGACCTAGAGCAATACGATACCACCCGAAGGCTTGAAAATCATTCTTTTGAATATAGCGCAGGAAGAATTTTATACCTAACACCGCTGTGACAAAGGCGCTGAGGCCTCCGACAATCCAGATCCATAAGTCGTTGCCTTGGAGAACGGGAGGGGTTTTATATAAATCTAACACCGTTGCTCCAAACATGGTTGGCAGTGCTAAGAGGAAGGAAAACTCCACGATATTTTTTCGGGAAATACCAAGGGAGAGACCACCCATGATGGTGGCGGCAGAGCGCGATACACCAGGGACAACGGCTAAGGTCTGAAAAACGCCGATGAGAGCAGCTTGACGATAGGTCATGTCAGCGAGAGATGATTCGACTTGTGGTTGATGTTTGGCAAAGTATTTTTCAAGAATAATAAGGACTATGCCGCCTAAAAGCAGGGCAGTGGCAATGAGGATGAGGCTTTCGAGCAGATAATTTTTAATCAAACCATAAATAGCGAAACCAATAAGAGCAGTTGGGATAAAACCGGCAATGATCTTTAAAATAAGTTTTGGGTTTTTCAGCACAGTTTTCGCATATAAGACCGCCACAGAGAGAATTGCGCCGAGCTGGATGGATATCAGAAAACTGCTGAGAAAGTCGCTCTCGGGCAGGCGTAGCGCCTTAGAAGAGATAATTAGGTGGGCCGTGGAGGAGATAGGTAGGAATTCGGTTATTCCTTCGATAATTCCGAGAATGATTGATTGTAGATAGGTCATAGTAATTTTTGCTAAACACTAACTTTTATTATATCGCAAAGAGAGCAGGGCTTCAAACTGATTCTTGACAAGGCGCTTAAAAAGCTCTAAAATAGGCTTAGGCTTAGCAGTCTTTAATTGCGACTGCTAAAATGTATTTAATAAAAATATTTTTAATATTAGCAAATATTTGAAGATAAGCACTTATAGTTCCTGCTTTCTTCAGCTATTTGCCCTTCTGAACCTATGAAACTGAGACCACTCTCAAATCACGTTATCGTGAAAGCCGCCGCCCAGGAGGAAATGACAAAATCAGGTATCGTTTTACCTGGGAGCGCGGAAAATGAAAGACCGGAGAAAGGTGAGATCATTGCCGTTGGTCCGGGCAAGCAACTTGAAAACGGCCAACTAGCTCCGATGAATGTAAAAATCGGTGATCAGGTTGTCTTTAAAAAGTATTCTCCAGACGAGATTAAAATTGATGGCGAAGAGTATCTAATTTTAGAAGAAAGCGACATTGTCGCAATTATTGATTAATCCTAACTAATTCCAAACATATGGCGAAACAAATTATATTTGATGAAAAGGCTCGTTTAGCCCTAAAGCGCGGGGCTGATCAGTTGGCAAACGCTGTTAAAGTAACTTTGGGACCAAAGGGTCGCAATGTTGTTATTGATCGCAGCTACGGATCACCGATTGTAACGAAGGACGGGGTGACTGTTGCTAAAGAAATCGAATTGGAAGATAAATTTGAAAATATTGGTGCAAGCATCGTGAAAGAAGTTGCCTCCAAAACAAACGATGCGGCCGGTGATGGCACAACCACGGCCACAGTTTTGGCTCAAGCCATAATCCATAACGGCCTAAAGCTGGTAGCCGCCGGTGTTAACCCGATTGAAATCAGAAAGGGCATTGAGGCGAGAGTCGCAACTATTGTTTCTGAGCTTAAGAAGCTAAGCAAAAGTATCAGTACTAAGGAGGAAATCGCTCAGGTTGGTTCTATCTCCGCTAATGACGAAGAAATTGGTCGCATAATTGCTGAAGCCATGGAAAGTGTCGGTAAAGAGGGGGTGATTACGGTTGAAGAGGGACAATCTTTCGGGATTGAGAAGGAAGTGGTGGAAGGTATGCAGTTTGATAAGGGTTATGTTTCTCCCTACATGATTACCAACGCTGAATCAATGAAGGCAGAAATGACTGATCCCTATATTTTATTAACCGACAAGAAAATTTCTTCACTTCAAGAAATATTGCCGCTTTTAGAAAAGGTGGTGCAGTCAGGCAAGAAAGATTTAGTTATTATCGCCGAGGAAATTGAAGGGGAGGCTTTAGCAACCATTATTTTAAATAAAATTCGCGGCACCTTTAACGTGCTTGCCATCAAGGCTCCTGGTTTTGGTGATCGTCGTAAGGCAATGCTTGAAGATATTGCCGTCTTAACTGGCGCCCGCGTCATCTCCGAAGAAGTCGGACTGAAGCTTGATAAGGCGGAATTAGAAGATTTAGGTCATGCGCGCCGTGTGGTCGCATCAAAAGAAAATACAACCATCATTGATGGTGCTGGCGACAAGAAAATGATTGAAGAGCGCCTTACTCAGATTCGAAAGGAGAAGGATTTGAGTGATTCCGACTTTGATAAGGAAAAACTACAGGAACGCATAGCGAAGTTGGCGGGCGGCGTAGCGGTTATTAAGGTAGGTGCGGCTACGGAAACCGAAATGAAAGAAAAGAAATACCGCATTGAAGATGCCTTAAACGCTACTAAAGCGGCTGTTGAAGAAGGGGTTGTCCCTGGCGGTGGCCTAGCGCTAGTTGTGGCCTGCTATGGCGCGGACTTTGCCGGATTTGAGAAAGAGTTAAAGGACGGTGGCAGTTTGTCGGCTGGTGAAAAGATTATTAATCAGTCTGTTATTGAGCCAATTAAACAAATCGCCAATAATGCTGGCGTTGATGGTTCGCTGATTCTGCAACGTATTATTGAAGAGAATAAACATGCCAAGGAAATTCGTGGCTACAATGCCGCTACTGGCGAATTTGTGGATATGATTAAATCCGGAATTGTTGATCCAACGAAAGTGGTGCGTTCTGCTCTTGAGAACGCCGCTTCGGCAGCCATGATGTTTTTAACTACAGAAGCAGTAATTACCGACAAGCCGGAAAATAAATGCGACTGTGGTCACAATCACGGAGGCAGCAACGATATGGGCATGGGCATGATGTAATCAGTTCAAGAAATATATAAAAAGGGGTCCTAGATGGGCCTCTTTTTTATAAAATTATGTTTGTCCACGGTGCATATTTCTGCTATAATAGCTGCATAAATATTATTAATATAGCATATGCCTTCTAAAAATAGATTAACGAAAGTAAGCAAAAAACCGGTTATCGTGGCTGTTTCTGGCTACTTTAATCCGCTTCATGTTGGTCACCTCGAAATGATTGAGAAGGCGCGGACGCTTGGTGATAGGCTGGTAGCAATCATTAATAATGATCATCAGGTGAAGTTGAAGGGTAGTGTCCCCTTTATGAAATTAGCCGACAGAGTAAAGATTATCGCGGCTCTTAGAGCGGTTGATGATGTCTTTGTGTCGATTGATCGTGATAAAACAGTGCGAAAATCTTTAGCTAAAGTGCGTCCGCATATTTTCGCCAATGGTGGTGACCGCAAGAATATCGGTGATGTGCCTGAATATGAAATTTGTCAGCATTATAACATTAAGATGGTTGACGGCTTAGGAAAGAAGATTCGGGCGAGCTCAAAGATGATTGCGGAAGCGGCCGCTAAAAAAGAAAAGTTAAATACTAAGAAATAAAATGACAAAATATCTCCGTTATACAATTTATACAGGCATTGTTCTGCTCGTTGTGGTGTCTATTTTAAATGTGCTCACCGGGGGCAGGGTGGCTGCTCGTTTGGAACGCATATTTGCCAAGGAAGAGCCGGTGACAATAGCACCCCGTGAAGAAAAAACAGTCCGCTTCATTGAGGGTTGGACAAACAAAGAAATTGCTCAATATCTTGAGGGTCAGGGCTTATGGCAAAGTGAGGAATTTTTAGAAACTGTTGGATTTCCTCAGATAGATTACAGCCAAGAAGCAGACTTGCCGCAACCAGTTGATTTAGCTGCGCGATATGAATTTTTAAAAGACAAGCCAGCTAACCGCGGCTTGGAGGGTTATCTATATCCCGATACCTATCGCGTCTTCGCCGCGAGTTCAACTCCAGAAGAGTTAGTGATAAAGATGTTAAATAATCTTGATAGACGTCTTACTCCGAAAATGCGTGAAGATATTGCGAGCCAAGGTAAAACTATTTATGAAATCATGACGATGGCTTCAATTTTGGAAAGAGAAGCACCGATTAACTATGCCACTGGTGATAATGAGGATGCGCGGATTATTGCCGGTATCTTTTGGGATCGCATTAAAGTTGGCCAGGCTCTCCAGTCTTGCGCATCACTTGCCTATATACTCGGAGTGAATAAGCCTCAGTATAGTGCGGAAGATACGGCGATTGAATCACCTTATAATACCTATAAATATCGCGGTCTACCTCCGGGACCGATTAGTAATCCTGGCATCTTGGCGATTGAAGCAGCGATATATCCGACGAAAACAAATTACAACTATTTTCTCACCCCTGCTGGTACGAGCGATATCGTCTACGCTGTCACCTATCAAGAACATTTGAACAACAAGTATAAATATTTGCCATAATATTATGTTCGAGCAAACCGATTTAAAGGTTAAACAGGAGGAGAAGCCAGCGACTGGTGGGAATAACTTTGTTGACCCCGCCGGCGCCAGGGAGCTTCCAGACGACGGCATTGATGATAAAAAGAGAAAACTACTCGTCATGGGCACTTTCTTTGTCCTGATCGTGGTGGCGGTTGCTTTTTGGTTTTTGTTAAAGAGTTTCCGGATTGCTACCGAGGAGCCAGCTGACCCCGCGAATGCAACGACAACTGACCCAGTACGTTTAGGCGGGCTTCAGCCAGAAGACGAGAACGGCAACGACAATGGGAATGGTCCTCTTGGAGACGATAATGATGTTGAGTATATGTCATTTGCTGATTTTTATCAGCAGCCGACTGAACGTTCCACCGAAACGGCGTTTGCTAGTTATGAATTGCCTCTTAACGTAAAAGTAGACGTCGCTAATTATTATGAGCTATCCCGCAAATTGAATCTTGAAGGCGGCATTACCGCTCTAAACAATCAGGGTTTTGTTGTTTTAGATAATCCCTTTGCTAAAGAGGCTCCTGATTTTTATGCGCTCGCCTCATTGCTTGATGAAAAACAAATACCATTGTATATTAGTGCCGACTTTATTTCATATTATTATCAGAATGCTCTTAAGGCATCGTTTAAGGACGTTGAAGAAGGCGTCTTTTTTGATAGCCTTTGGCAGATTAGTAAGGTTTTATACGATAACTCACGTGCGCGCTATGAGGCACATTTTTCTGAGGTGGGCGCTCGCAATGACCGCGTTTTAGAGGGAGAGCGTTTGCAAACAGCCTTCTTTGCGGTGGCGCTTGAGTTATTGAAACCCCAAGTTGAACAGGTTGATACTGAAAACAAATTCAACATCGGAAAATTTAGTCCGCAAGAGCGGCAGCGCTTGGATTTTACCGTGCCCGCCTATTTGCGTGATGATGTAGTAAAAGAACTAGAACTGATTCGCCAGGCGCGGGACAAGAAAAAATCACCAGTGTTGCTTTACGACCGCGATTATAAAGATTTTGTCGTACCAGCAGAGTATAAAGACAACGCCCGTTTAAATAACTTCTATTTGGCGGCAGCTTGGCTGAATTCAATCTTCCCGCTTAACTACCGCGATGAGACTTGCGCGGAGTGTTTGCTTGATCAAGACGACTGGCGCATTAACTTTACAGCAGCCTCATTGATTGCTCAGGATTTTTCAAACAATCAAGAGCTTAAGGATGAATGGGCTCGTGTCTATAAAACAATGTCTTTCTTCAAGGGTCTGCGTGATACCTGGAACTATGTTGATTACCGTGATGGAGCTAAGCAATTATACGGCGAAGAGTATGATGTTACCGCTTTGTTTGCTGAAGATGTCGCTGAGAGCGAAGAGAATATGCAGAAACTACGACGTGAACTTTTAAAAAGATCAGTCGTTCCGATGCAGGGCGGCCTTAGTCTCCAAACAATGGAGGGCTACAAGCGCGCCGGTTTTCAGTTCTTAGCAGATTTCTATTGGCCAAATGAATTCATCTTTAGCCGCCTGAGCTATCCGAACGTTGGTGTTTATCAAGGAGGAGAAAAGCCAGCAGCAGGTAATGTCACTGCTTGTTTATTTGACCGACGCTATCAGCGCTGCCAAGGATCCGGTCAAGATATTTTGAAAATAGTATATCCCGATTGGACTAGCGCTTCCTACTCAGAGAATGCGAGCTATGCAAATTATAATGAGGCAATGGCTACTTTACGTCCTCAGGTAAATGCGGCAATGAAGGGGCAGCTGAATAACTATTGGTCATCTCTATATATCTGGCAAAATCATCTTCATACAGCGGTAAACAATTTGCCATCGTACCTTAGAAGTTCTGCCTGGTTAGACCGGAAGGCAACTAGTGCGCTTGGTGCATGGACTGATATGCAATTACCAGCTGATAAGTTGGTATTACGCAAACAAGATTCCACCTCAGGATTAGCAGTGGTAAGTGACATTCCCGATTTTGCACTGGTAGAACCTTCAGTCGCATTTTACGACCGCCTGCTTGCTCATAACGCGATGATTTTAGAAATGTTCCAGGCGTTAGGATTAAATGAAAAATCTAACCTGGCTACTAATCGTTTGCGTGATACCTATCGCCAACTAGAGAGTCTGCGTGCTATCGCGGAAAAACAGTCTAAAGGGGAGGCACTTGAAGCGGATGACACCCAGTCGATACGTGATTTTGCCCGCATGCAGTCCGTGGAAAAAGCTGGAAGTAAAATCTTGTCTTGGAATAAGGGTTTATTAGGGGCTACTTTAAAAGAGAAATTAAACGTACCGTCACTAATGATAATAGCTCATAAAGCAGGAGAGGAAACGGTATTTGCCGTCGGCCCAGTCTTTAATTATCAAGAGAGTAAATAATACAATATATATAATCAAAAAGCACCTGGCATCAGGTGCTTTTTGATACTAACAAATTAAATATTATTACCTAACATACTCAAACACATGCACTTCCCCCTGATTTAGTCTTTCCCAGCTATTAGCACTGAGTTTGGCCTCGGCAACAATCTTGTCACTTGCCCACCAATATCGGTTAATTATCAGAAACGCCCTATCTACTCCCGCCATAGTCATAGCCTCATCCATTGTTTCGCGGTCTGCTTTGATATAAACCA
>PHAH01000031.1 GCA_002841655.1 Candidatus Falkowbacteria bacterium HGW-Falkowbacteria-2 | reverse complement strand
TTTCTGTGCCAATAACGTGTAGCCCACCAAGACTACGAACTTTCTCCTGCTCTTCCTTAGCCTTCTTTACCTGCTCAGGATCAGCGCTGTCTGGGTTGCCGCCTAAAATAATATCAACACCACGACCAGCCATATTCGTTGCCAGGGTAATGGCGCCGGGACGACCAGCTTGAGCAATAATTTCGGCTTCTCGTTGATGATTCTTCGCATTCAACATTTGAGGGCGCAAACCTTCGCGCTCCATCATGTTGGCTAAGACCTCATTTTTTTCAATCGAAATCGTACCGATCAAGACCGGCTGACCCTTCTCTGAACGTGTTTTCACATCCCGAATCACCGCCGCATACTTGTCTTCTTCGGTGCGATATATCAGATCATTTAAATCTTTACGAATATTGGGTTTGTTGGTTGGAATGACGATTGTTTCAAGCTTATATATTTTATGAAACTCTTCGGCTTCAGTTAAAGCTGTTCCTGTCATACCAGAGAGCTTGTTGTACATGCGGAATAGATTCTGGAAGGTGATAGTCGCCATGGTCTGTGATTCTTTCTGCACTTTGACGCCTTCTTTAGCTTCAATCGCCTGGTGTAAGCCTTCGCTGTAGCGACGGCCCTGCATCATGCGACCAGTGAATTCATCAACGATGATAATTTCATCATCTTTAACCACATAGTCGCGGTCTTTATGAAAAAGCACTCTCGCCTTCAAAGCCTGTTCGAGATGATGCACTTCTTTGACGCCCCCGGTAACGTAGATGTTGCCGATGCCGAGCCATTCTTCAATTTTGTTTATACCAGCCTCCGTTAAAGTCGCAGCCTTTAGCTTCTCATCAACATTATAGTCCTCATTCTCTGTCAGGCGCTGTACTAATTGCGAAAACTTCTGATACTTGTCAGTTGATTCTTCGGCGGGAGCGCTGATGATGAGTGGAGTGCGGGCTTCATCGATGAGGATGGAGTCGATTTCGTCGACAATGGCGTAATGCAGAGTTCTCTGCACCGTCTGTCCGAGATTATAGGCCATGTTGTCACGCAGGAAATCGAAACCGAATTCATTGTTGGTGCCATAGGTGATGTCGCAGTAATAGGCGGCACGACGTGGAATTGGACGGAAGTGACGCAAGCGCTCATCATATTGATTTTCATCATTATATTCAGGGTCATACTGATAGGCGGCATCATGCACTATGACGCTCGTCGTGAGACCCAAAGAGTGATATAGAGGGGCCATCCAACCTGCACCGACTCTCGCCAAGTAATCATTCACCGTTACCAAATGTACACCCTTGCCTTCAAGAGCGTTTAAGTATAGAGGTAACGTTGCAACCAGCGTCTTACCTTCACCCGTTTTCATTTCCGCAATCTGTCCGCGGTGCAAGACGATGCCACCGATTAACTGCACGTCGTAATGTCTTTGATTGAGAATACGAGAAGAAGCCTCACGCATATTAGCGAAGGCTTCAGGTAGCAAGGCGTCTATCGCCTCCCCTTTAGCTAATCTTTCCTTAAATTCAAGAGTCTTTCCTTTTAACTCTTCTGTCTGAAGGGACTTAAAAGTAGGCTCTAAGGAATTGATTTGTTCGACTGTTTTCCTGATTTCTTTGATGATTTTTTCGTTCGGATCACCAAGGAGGGCATTAAAGATATTCATATGATTATGTTATAGCGCAAAATAAAAGACAAAATACGCCTAATGCGCTATTTTCAGTATAATATGCTTTAGTGATTAAATAAATATTGACTTAAGTTAGAATAAATGTTAAAAATAGAGTTCTATAGTTCGTTCCATCTAAAAAATATAACTCATGTTCTCGTTAGATATTGGTCTCTGGAGCATCATCGCTCCCATCTTGTTAGCACCTGCCGGATACATAATCGGCAAGGCTGCAGCAGTAAGTGTTTTCAACAAAAAGCCACTAAGAGCTTATTTGATTTTAACAATTTGCTTTACTGCCTGCCTCTCATTATTTATGAGTGGCGCCCTATCCGCCTTTTCCCTGTTAATCACTGCTATCTTTTTCCTCACTGGTTTTGTAGTCGTGATAATGTTCGATAAATCATAGAATGTATAATAAAAGCCCGCTTTAAATAACGGGCTTTTTATTTTCTTAATTTATTTACAAAACTATTTACTTATGGGCACGGTTATTTACTTCGTAGTTTGTATTCTGAGTTTCGAAGAAATTAACTAACTGTAGCGTATCGGTTTCCGTGGCCATCCACTGAGCCGGATTAGCATCGTTATAGTGCGGCTCAAAGCCAAGCTCCTCAAGACGTCTGTCAGCGATATAGCGGACATATTGATTAACATAATCAGCATTTAAGCCCAAAATACCCCGCGGGAACATATCGTTATTATAAGCGACTTCCATTTCCACCGCCTCAATCACCATATTTTTTATCTCAGCTGCAAATTCTGGTGTACTGAGATCAGGATTTTCTTCTAATATCGTGAGGATGAGATTGATGCCGAATTTCAGATGTAAGCTTTCATCGCGCACCACCCAGTCAATCATCGAAGCGAAGTTCTTGAGCTGTTGCTTCTGTCTGAATGACAGAGCAACCATAAACCCGCTATAGAACCAAACGCCTTCCATTACAATGTTATAGGCAATGAGATTGCGGACAAAATCTTTCTTGCCCTCTAAAGTCTCAATATCCAAATTCTCCGTCATGCGCTGAGTGAACTTAGTAATATAATCTTCCTTAGCCTTGATTGAAGGTGTTTCGCGGTGTCGCTTAAAGATCACTTCCCTGTCCAGCGGGAAGGTTTCTAGCACATACTCAAAAGCCATAGAATGATTTGCTTCCTCCCACATCTGCTTAGCGAGATAGAGATGAGTTTCTGGCGCCTTTAAATATGGATACACTCCTAAGGCGAGGGAGCGATTGACGATGAGCTCGGCGGGATTAAAGAAGCTCATTAAGAATGAAACGGCGTGACGCTCATCTTCACTCATCTTCTTAAAGTCCTCCAAATCCTCACCTAAAGATATTTCATGCGGGAACCAAGTGTTAGCCACCGCCTGATTATATAAATCATATGCCCACTGATACTTTATCGGGCGTAGTTGCATATCTTCGTTTAAGGGTCTTCCTAAAATCATATAGTTATATTCTTATATTTGTAAATTACTGGCAGCTGTCACACTGCGCACGCTCCTGTGGATCTACCGGACAGGCAGAATACGTTGGTTCCGCTGGAGCACTGGCCTCTGCTGATGAGCTGACGGGCGCTGTGGCGGTCATAGCCGCTCCAAAACCTTTCTTGCCCAACACATTGCTCTTATTCACCTTCAATGTGCTCTGCTCCGCATTATGACGCGGTTTCATGTGTAGGTAATATGTTGTCTTTAATCCTTGCTGCCAAGCCCGGATATAGATTCCCATAATTTCATCGGTGTCGCGAGTCTCAAGATACATGTTGCGACTAATTGCCTGATCAACCCATTTCTGGGCGCGAGCGGCCACCTCAACAAATCCCTCAGGCTTCACTGAAAACGAATCCTTATACATTGCCTTCAGCTCTGCTGGAATTTTCTCAATTGATTCAAGATTACCGTATGAAGCTAAGATATCATCCTTCACTTCCTCCCAGATGCCCAACTTTTCCAATTCCTTCACCAAGTTGAAATTCAGCTCAAGGTATTTTCCGCCCAAGGTGTTGCGACTAAAAATCTGCGCAAAGCGAGGATCGATACCTGTGGAAGTGCCAGCCACTAGACCGATGTTGGCGGTGGGGGCGATGGCGAGCAAGGTCGCGTTACGCATGCCCTGACGGACGCGAGCGCGCAGACTCTCCCAATCAAGTTTAAAACTACGATCAACTAACACTCTCTCGCCACGTTCCTTCTCTAAGACATCGAGTGTGTCATATGGCACATAACCCTTTGACCAACCGGAGCCGGCAAAATTATCATATTCACCGCGCTCAACTGCCAAATCAGCGCTGGCGCTAATGGCGTGATATGAGACAAACTCCATTACCTCATCGGCGAGATTATAGGCCTCCGGACTGTCATAGGCGAAGCCACGGCGCTCAAATATTTCGGCTAGACCCATCACACCCAAACCAATCGCACGATTATGGCTATCAAAGTTCATGGCTTCGGCCACTGGCGGCTCATTAATATCAACCAGATTATCGAGCTGCCTGATACCAAGCGTGACGCTGTCCTTTAGCTTGTCCCAATCCAGTCCGCCACCGACAGACAGGTGTCGGGCTAGATTTATGGACATGATGTTACAAACTGCAATATTTTTCTCATCAACCGGCAAAGTTATCTCAGTGCAGAGATTAGAGCCGTTAATCGTCCCCGTGTTGTTATTGAGTGCTCTGACATTAATGGTGTCTTTCCAGGTAATCCAAGGATGTGAGGCTGCCTGCAAAGAGACAATCATCTGTCTAAACTGCTCCCGGGCCTTCATCTTCTTAAATATCCGCATCTTCCCCGCTTCCGCCATATCCGCATATTCCTGATAGCGCTTACTAAATTGACTACCATACAAATCAATTAAGTCCGGTGTCTCCTTTGGATCGAATAGATACCACCAACCGTCAGCTTCAACGCGCTTCATGAATTCATCCGAGAGATAGACAGCGGTATCGGCTGTGCGGGTGCGACGATAGTCATCACCAGCATTTTGTTTCAAGTCCATATACTCCTGAAAATCGAGGTGCCAGTTTTCCATGTAAAAGCAAAGTGCTCCCATTTTCTTGCCCGCCCGGGAAATAGCGCGGATAGCGGAGTCTATGATGTGTAAAAAAGGGATGGGTCCAGAGGAAAAAGTATTATTGGTACTAATCGGTGAACCACTGGCACGTAGTTTAGTCACGGAGAGGCCGATGCCACCGGTGGCTTTGGAAAGTTTTAGGACATCAGACACGGTTTTGCCGATATGATCAACGTTATCTTCCATGCCCATCAAGAAACAATTAGACAAGCGTGACTTTACAGCGCCCGCATTAATATTGGTGGAGCCGCCAGGGATATACTCAAGAGCGGACATTTTCTTATAAAAGCTGATTGCGACTTCGTTTGGCTCTGCTTCATTCCAAGCGAGACCCATCGCCACCCGCATCCAAATATACTGTGGCACTTCAATTGCCTGTTGGTTCTCTCCCCGCAAGGCGTAGCGACGCATTAGCGTGGAAATACCAGTATAGGTAAATAACTGATCATTTTCAGGCTTCAAAGCTGCCGCTAAACGCGTCCAATCATAGCGACGCATTTTTTCAGACAGCAGTCCGCCCTTGATGCCTCCTTCTAAATAATCGGCAAAACGGACACGCATCATCGTCGCCGCAGATTCAAAATCATCAGTGCCCAGGACTTCACGATATACGGCTAAAAGTTGCAAGCGAGCAGCCAGACGGTCATAGGCGATGTCGTCTTTTATATTCTGCGCGGCCGCTTGGATAAGGGCCTTATCAATCTCATTGTCATTAATACCATCATAAAAAGCGAGTGCCGCTTCCTTAAGCAGGCGCTCGCCATATTTTTCTAAACCATTTGCTAAAGCCGGCTTGACGCGGTTAATTAGGTTAACGGGGGCGGCAACTGTGAGCGGCGTCGCCTTAAGTGTTTTCGTAGACATATTGTTATATATGCGATAATTTATTATATTGCCATACCACCATATGTGGTGTTTGAAGGCTAAGGTATTATACCATATATTGAGAATCATCACAAGCACCAAAATTGCCAAATAAAACAAAAAGCAGGCGCCTAATATACGCCTGCTTTGATTTTATAATGTTTAAACAGCAAATTTACTCACCGCCTGCTTCCGTCTCTTTAAATCACGAACCTTCTCTCTCTTACTGACAATAACTTCCACCAAATGATCCTTTACCTTATCAATCGCCTTAAAGATGTCTGAAGCTGTCTTCTCTACCCTGAGGACTTCACGGGGTATTCGTAAATTAATTTCGGCACGGTAGATATCACCTTTATTCTGACCACCAACCGATCTTCCAAGCTCAACATCACAATTGACTACCGCCGTATCCCCTAGATACTTTTCCAACATATCGACTTTCTCTTGCACGTAATCACGTACGCGATCATCAATGTCGACGTGGGTAGCTTTGAGCTTCATATTCATATGTTTCAAGGCAGTGACGCCGGCTGCTTGAGCCTCAAGCAGGAACGCCCCTTACCTGTTAATTTTCAAATAACTTCACCTATAGCTCTAAAACAATCGAACGATATCTTTATAGGTCACGAAGATGATGAGGAGCATGAGCAACCAGAAACCAACGGTATGGACAATCGCCTCCACTGATTGCCTAACTGGTCTACCAATGAATTTTTCAATCAGGAGGAATAATAGACGTCCGCCATCAAGGGCTGGAAACGGTAATATATTAATGAGAGCGAGATTTAAGGATAGCAGGGCCATAAATTGCAGAAGATAGGCAAAGCCGAGACTGGCAACCTGTCCAGTTAACGTTGCAATGCCAACGGGCCCAGCTACTTGTCCTTCTGCTCCCATGCCCATGAACAGGCCTTTAATGAGACCATAGAAGGCAAGGATGATACTCCAGAACATGATTCCAGTCATCTTAATTCCCTCCCAAATAGCAATGAAGAAGGGATATTGGACGGTTCCAGATCCATAGATCGAAACACCAACGCCCACGCTACCGGTGGTCGCCATCGTCTCAGGAACAATCGTGACTTCTTTCACGGTTTCGCCGCTTTTTACTAAGAACAGAGTATCCTGACCTTGGTTGGCGGCGACTAATGCTTGTAAACGTTCGTGACTGTCGATTGCTTCTCCGTTCACGGCCGAAATGATATCGCCTGGCTGTAATCCAGCCCTTTCTGCCGGTGACTCGGGTAGGGTTTCAACGATGACGACCTCCGCTTTAGTAATACGGGCAGAGGGCTTAGCCTCTTCCAAGGAGCCAGGCATTCCCATCATGTAGCCAACAGACAAGAAAATAGCAGCTAAAACGATATTCATAACTACCCCGGCCGCTAAGATTACAGCGCGACGCCAGAGAGACTTCGAGGCAAAACTATCGGAATCAAGTTTGCCATCGCCATCTTGCCCCTTGATGCGGACAAAGCCGCCGATCGGTAACCAATTCAGTGAATAAATAGTTCCGGCCGGTTCTTGACCAGCTGGCAAATCCTCAACTGTTTTGCTACCAACAAGACGACGCCACTTTCCGCTAACATCCTTATAGAAGCCAATGGCACGAGGGGGAAAGCCAAAACCGAATTCCTCGGCTTTGACTCCGAGTCGGCGCGCAGTCCAAAAATGTCCAAGTTCATGCCCGAATACTAATACGGACAAAACAGCGATAAATATTAAGGCAGTAATCATAAAATCAATCTATTATTATATCTCCATCACATCCTTCTCTTTTCGGTCTCTCAATTCTTTCAACTCATCGTTTTTCTTGGCGACGTAGTCATCAAGCTCTTTCATGGCACGGAAACGATCATCTTCAGATATCTCCTTATTCGTCATAGCTTTTTCAATCATATTCTTCACATCTTCACGCTTCTGACGGATATTAATACGAGCCTTCTCCATTTTTTCATTCAATTTCTTCACGGTCTCGCGGCGATTTTCTTCAGTGAGGGCCGGGACAGTGAGGCGAACCTTGTCGCCTTCATTCATTACCCCTAAACCAAGATCAGCCTCAATGATGGCCTTCTCAATCGCTTTTGAGACTGTTTTATCCCAAGGAGCAATACTAATGCTACGGGCATCGGACACCGAGATATTGGCAACAGCATTAAGGGCGTTCATCACACCATAGGCTTCGACTTGAATGTTGTCGAGCACGGCTGGATTCGCGCGTCCAGTACGTAAGGAAGCGATGTCGCGACGGAAAAAATCAACGGTACCCTCAAAATCGGCCTGGCGTGTACTTAGAAAATCATTCATATTTTTATGCTTAATAATTATTTATCAATCTTTAAAGTCCCCATGTACATGATGTTCGGATTGTTGAAATCAACGAGCAGATCAGAGCCGGCGCGGGTCGTCGGCAACTTCTTGCTAGTCCAGGTAACGCCCCCATCAAGGGAACGGAAAAAGGTAGTATTGGTAACGTAGAATAACTCTTGTGAATTCTTCGGATTGACCGCCACCGCGTTAATGATAGCGTCTTTTTCCGGAGTAATCAACTTGATATTTTCCCA
>PHAH01000030.1 GCA_002841655.1 Candidatus Falkowbacteria bacterium HGW-Falkowbacteria-2 | reverse complement strand
TGCTTCACACCCTCGGCTACTGTCACGGTATTGAAAACTATTCTAGACACTTATCAGGCAAACTTCCCGGCGAAGCTCCTGATCCTTTGCTTAGCTATTTCCCCTGGAAGGATGGTAAACCAGATTTCCTTACGATTATTGATGAGTCTCATATTGCCGTGCCGCAGATAAGAGGAATGTATAATGGCGATCGAGCGAGAAAGAATGTTTTAGTACAATACGGCTGGCGCCTGCCCAGTGCTTTGGATAATAGACCACTCAAATTCACCGAGTTTCAAAGTCGCGTTGGTCAGGTGATATTTACCACTGCCACTCCCGGTGACTACGAACGAGAGCATTCCAAACAAGTGGTTGAACAAATTATTCGTCCGACTGGGTTAGTTGATCCTGAAATTGAAATAAGACCAGTATTTGATAAGGAGAAAAACTATAGTCAGATTAATGATGTAATTTTAGAAGTTGAGCGCTTAGCCGCAAAGCAAGAGAGAGTAATCGTCAACACCCTTACCAAAAAACAAGCCGAAGATTTAAGCGCTTTCTTGAATCAAAAAGGACTAAAAGCAAATTATCTTCACTCCGATATCAAAACCTTTGAGCGCACGGACATCCTCAAGGCCTTCCGTGAGGGAGTCTTTGATGTCTTAATCGGTGTTAACCTCCTGCGCGAAGGATTAGACTTGCCCGAGGTCACACTAGTCGCTATTCTCGACGCCGATCGTGAAGGCTTCTTGCGCTCTCAAACATCACTAATGCAAATCATGGGTCGAGCAGCTCGAAATGTGTCTGGCAAGATCATTCTCTATGCTGATAAAGTCACCGACTCCATGAAAAACGCCATTAACGAATCAAGGCGTCGTCGTGATATTCAGTTGAAGTATAATGCCAAACACGGCATCACCCCTAAAACTATTATCAAAACCATTGAAAGCCTCCTCGGCCTAGAAGATGAAAGGGCCGAAAAAGAGGAGGATAATAATAAAAAAACATATGGAAAACGAAAACAACCGGCCAAAGGTCGGGGTGGGCGTGATGGTAAAAAATGAGCAGGGAAAAGTGCTGCTTGGCCTGCGCCTATCAAAACACGGTTACGGCACCTGGAGCTTTCCGGGCGGGCATCTTGAGTTTGGCGAAAAAATGACTCAAGCAGCAATTCGTGAAGCTCATGAAGAAACCGGGCTAATTGTCAGTGATTTAGAGCTGACCTCGGTTGCCGACGAACTGGGGGCTCTCGACCAAGGTAAGCACTACATCAACATTGGCTTTTTGGCTCGCGCTGCCAGTGGTAATCCCGCTATCAAGGAGCCGGAAAAATGGGAACGTTGGGAATGGTTTGATTTAAACAAATTACCCGAGCCTTTATTTGAAGGGACTCGCCTAATGATTGAAAGATATAAGTTAGGGAAGATTTATAAATAGTGCAGACAAGATATTTCATACTATGCAAGATAAGATTATTATCCGGGGAGCAAGGATGCACAACTTAAAAAACATTAACCTGGAAATTCCGCACAATTCTTTGTCGGTAATTACAGGCGTTTCCGGATCCGGAAAGTCGTCCTTGGCTTTTGATACCATATTTGCTGAAGGCCAGCGTCAATATATTGAGTCCTTGTCTCCATATATGAGACAGTTTCTCGGACAGAAAAAACCAGCCGATGTGGATGAAATCATAGGATTGGCGCCAGCTATTTCGATTGATCAAAAAGCATTGTCACACAACCCGCGCTCAACCGTTGGCACTCTAACCGAAGTCCACGACTATCTACGCGTTCTCTATGCCCGCGTAGGTGAAGTATTTTGTCCTGAGTGCGGAACAAAGATTGATAAGCTCACTCTCGAGGAGATGATTGATATCATTATTAATCGCGGCAAGGAGTTCAAGGAAGAATATGTCACTATCCTTAGCCCCGTAGTCCGTGATCGCAAGGGAGAATACTATCAACTGCTATACGACAATCTCTCCATGGGATACTCAGAGGCTCGTATTGATGGTGAGATAAGAAATCTGCGTGACAGTATCAAGCTAAACGCCAAGAAGAAGCACAACATCGATATTGTCATTGATAAAGTAATGCTCACCGACGAAGGCCGTTTATTTGAAGCCGTTGAAAGTGCCATGCAGTATAGCAACGGACTAGTGACCGTTATTTTCAAAAAACAAGAATTTTTGTTATCTGCCAACTGGACTTGTCCTATTGATAACTTTTCGTTTCCCGAAGTAGAGCCGCGTTTGTTTTCATTCAACTCACCTCATGGCGCTTGTCCGCAATGCTCGGGATTAGGGAAAATCGGTTATCATGCCGACAAAATCTGCCCGGAGTGCAATGGTACTCGTCTAAGACCAGAATCGCTGTCAGTGAGAATTGATAAGAAGAATATTGCCGAAACAAGTCACTTAAGTATTGATAAGGCTTATGATTTCTTTTGGAGCTTTTATCAAAAAATGAATAAACGCCAGATGACGATAGCAGATAATGTTCTTACCCAAATCATTAATCGTTTAGAATTTTTAAACAAAGTCGGCTTAAACTATCTCTCCCTAGATCGTGAGGCAGAAACTTTGTCTGGCGGCGAAGCGCAACGCATTCGTCTGTCCTCACAAATTGGCTCACAGCTCTCACGCACCTTATACGTACTCGACGAACCAACAATCGGCCTACACGAGCGAGATACGGATAGACTAATAAAGACCCTAGAAACATTAAGAGACAAAAATAATACCGTCATTATCGTCGAACATGACGAGAGGACAATTTTGGCTTCTGATTATTTAGTTGATTTAGGGCCACTTGCCGGTGTTCATGTCGGGGAAGTAGAGGCTCAAGGAGAAACCAAGAAACTACTTGATGCCGAAATAAAGAAGCCGGGAAGCCAGTCCCTTACCCTGCAATATCTCGCAGGGCACAAAAAAATTGAACTACCGGACAAACGACGATCACAAAATCATGGTAGTTTAAAGATTGTCGGCGCAAGAAGCAATAATCTTAGAAACGTAAAGGCCGAAATTCCACTCGGTCGCCTGATTGGAATCAGTGGTGTTTCTGGTTCCGGGAAGTCTTCATTACTTTATGATGTATTGTATAAAAACTTGTCGTATATAAAAAACAACCCCGGCAAACGCTCTCGCCTCCAAAACGTAGACGATATCAAGGGGGCTGAGTATGTAAGCAAGATTGTTGTTATCAACCAATCACCCATCGGTCGTACACCTAGATCCAATCCGGCAACCTATACCGGCATATTTACACCTATCCGCGACTTCTTTGCCTCTTTGCCTGAGGCCAAAGAGCGAGCATACAGTATTTCCCGCTTTTCCTTTAACCGACCCGGCGGTCGTTGTGAAGCTTGCGAGGGTGCAGGCTCAAATCTTATTGAAATGCATTTCCTTCCCCCAGTACTAGTTGAATGTGAAGTTTGTCGCGGTCGTCGTTTTAATCGCGAAACTCTGCAGGTGAAGTATAAGGGGAAAAGTATTGCCGATGTGTTAGAAATGACGATTGATGAAGGTGTTGAGTTATTTGAAGAAAATTATTATATTAGTGATAAGTTAAAAGTCTTGCAGTCAGTTGGGCTTGGATATCTCAAATTAGGTCAATCAGCTACCACCCTATCCGGTGGGGAAGCGCAGAGAGTAAAAATCGGAAAAGAATTGACGCATACACTGGGAAAGCGGACACTGTATTTACTTGATGAACCAACAACGGGCTTACACTACTATGACATCGCTATGCTGCTTGATGTGTTAAATAAGTTAGTAGAGAAGGGTAATTCAGTGCTTGTGATCGAACACAACCTTCATATGTTGAAATCAATGGACTATATATTAGATCTCGGTCCTGATGGCGGCGAAAAAGGGGGCAAATTAGTAGCCGCTGGGACGCCAGAACAAATTGTTTCAAATCCAAATAGCATCACCGGGCAATACCTAAAAGAATACCTCGATTAATAAAAAAGACGACCAGATAGTCGGGCCGTCTTCTCACCTTGCAATCATCATGCCAATCAACTTCATTAGAAGTACTGAGATAAACCGGAGCAATTGTGGCCCCGGCTTTGTAGGCTAAAGTGGGGAATGTTTATAACGGTATTATGCGGCGGCCGACTCCTTGGTCAACAATACGCTTGGCATCATTATAAACCCACTGATCAACGAGTGATCAAAGCCAATTATGAAAACAACTCATCATATTATACTCTATTCATATGCCCATGTCAATCAATAATCGTCATAAAGTAAGTGATTTTGCCTCTAGAGTGTACGAATTAACCTCTAAGGTCCCAAAGGGGAAAGTGACAACCTACGGCCGTCTAGCGGCCTTACTGGACCTTAAAAAGGGGGCTCAGGCCGTGGGCCAAGCTTTGCATTGCAATCCTTTTGCGCCAACCGTCCCTTGTCACCGGGTGGTGAGATCCGACGGCGATATCGGTGGTTTTGCTTTCGGCACTGATAGCAAGAAAAAATTACTTAAAAGTGAAGGTGTTGAAATAATTAATAACAAAATTGATCTTAGCATATACTGTGTAAAATAATGACTCACCCACTTAAAGTAAAACTAAAAGAAGCTCCAAAGACGCCTGGCGTCTATTTTTGGCGTAATCAAAACGGCGAAGTTTTGTATGTTGGCCGCGCAGTTAATCTTAAAAATAGGTTGAGTCAATATTTTCTCAGCAACCTTGAACCGCGCATGGCGGAAATGGTGCAACAAGCTGTTGACCTGAGTTATATTCAATGCGAAAGCCTGCTTGAGGCCATCGTTTTAGAAGCGGCCAACATAAAAAAATATTGGCCAAAGTATAACGTTGTTGATCGTGATGACCGCTCCTTCATTTATGTTGCTATTAACGAAAAGTCGGAATTTCCGAGACCAATTATTATTAGGGGCAGAGAACTTAATAAATTTCCATCTGACAAATATAAGGTCTTCGGTCCTTATCAAGCTTTTTATTTAATAAATACCGCCCTGCGCCTACTGCGAAGAGTCTTTCCGTACAGCACCTGCACACCTCATAGCGGTCGACCTTGTTTTGATTATCAAATTGGTGTTTGTCCAGGCGCCTGTGTCGATGCCATCGAGTCCTGGGAATACAAAAAGAATATCAAAAAGATAATGATGCTTCTTAGTGGTGACCGGACGCGTTTACTAAAAAAACTAGAAAAAGAAAACCCTGACCAAGCACGTGCATTCAGGCACATCCAAGAAGTGTCCTTGTTGAGCAAAGAGGAGGATTTAAGTATACCGCGTCTGCGGCGCATTGAAGGTTATGATATTTCCCACTTTCAGGGCAAGGAAAGCTACGCTTCCATGGTTGTATTTGAAAATGGCGAAAAACAGGGAAGCGAATACCGACTCTTCAAAATCAAGGACGCACCTGCTAGTGATGACGAAAGAGCCCTGCTTGAAGTTCTAACTAGACGCTTTAAACATGAGAACTGGCCTCGTCCTGACTTGATAATGATTGATGGTGGAAGTCCCCAAATCAGTTTCCTGTCCCGAGAACTTGGTCGCCTGAATATTCACGTGGCGATGGTTGGCATTTCGAAATTCGGTGGAGACAGACTTGTCTTCACAAAAGGTGTCTCCAAGAATTTCAAAGATCTTGCCGCCGTCTTAAAGCCCACCTTATTAAAAGTGCGCGAAGAAGCACACCGTTTCGCGAACTACGGTCGCAAACGCGCTAAGAAGCAGACAGCTATTAGGTAGTTATCCTTGACAGAGGCGCGTAATCTGCTAATATATAAACATAAATCAATAGATTACCACAGACAGCAAGCATAAAGATAAGTCTTGCCGAGGTAAATAAAGCTAATTTTAGCTTATTTTCATCTCTCTGTGGTCGTCCCACAGATTTTTTTTATTCTAACGTACTTATAAACCAAGCGCTTAAAAAACGCTTATAAAAATATTATGCCAAAAAGCAAAGTCCAAAAGCAGGAAATCCTGCGGAGCTTGCAAAAGAAGATTGGAGATGCCAAATCAATCGTCTTTGCTGGCTTTAACGCCTTAGGGGTGAAGGACAATGAAGCTTTGCGCGATCAGTTACGCCAAGAAAACGGTGAATACTATGTTGCGAAAAAAACTTTATTGAATCTTGCCTTTAAGAATCAAGGTTTGGACAGCTTGGACTCAAAAAGTCTTGATGGTAAGATTGCCGCTGTATTCTCCTACAGAGATGAAGTTGCAGCCGCAAAGGTTATCGATACCTTCCGTAAGGATAAAACTGAAAAGTTATATTTCCTGGGCGGAATCCTCGAAGGCAAATTGCTTTCAAAGGAAGAAATCGAAGCCGTTGCTAAATTACCAAGTAAGACTGAGTTGTATGCCAAGTTGGTGGGCTCTATCAACGCCCCAGTTTCCGGTTTCGTTAACGCTTTAGCCGGTAACCTCCGCAATCTCGTTTACGTCTTAAAGGCGGTAAGTGAGAAAAAATAATTTACTTATAATTTTTATCAAAATTTATGTCCGAAGAAACAAAGAATGAGACCGCTGAAGAAGTAGCGGTACCGGCTAAGTTCCAAAGCTTAGTAACTGAAATCGAAAAGATGAGCGTTTTAGATCTTGCTGAATTAGTAAAGATCCTCGAAAAGAAGTTTGGTGTTTCTGCTGCTGCTCCTGCCATGATGATGGCTCCTGGTGCTGGCGCAGGCGCTGCCGCTGTTGAAGAGAAGGATAGCTTCGATGTCGAATTAACCGATGCTGGTGCAAACAAAATCAGCGTCATCAAGGTTGTTCGCGAAGTAACCGAAATGGGTCTTAAGGAAGCCAAAGATTTAGTTGATGGCGCTCCTAAGGTCTTAAAGGAAGGTTTAAAGAAGGACGAAGCTGAAGCTTTAAAGAAGAAATTAGAAGAAGCTGGCGGCAAAGTAACCTTAAAATAAGCTTAGTTGATAGAAATAAAAAACCCGCTTTACCGCGGGTTTTTTGTTATCATCATGTTATCGTTCAAGGGATATTTGATAGAGGGAATTATCATTTAAGAAGTAAGCAGTCTTCTGATCGGCACTTAAACTGAAATCTTTAATATTATTAAGGCTAGACAAACGGTATTGCCAAATAAGCTTCCCGTCGAAATTAAAAATAAGTAGACGCTTACTATTCTTATCAAGAATATAAAGCTTGCCATCAACTTCGCGGAGCAGGGAGGCATTTTCAAGTTTGGGTTCGATTGCCTCCAAATTAAAGTCAACGCGTCGACCAGCCTTCAAACGAGTAACTTGGCCATTATTTCTGAGTACAAATATATCGTTGTTGATAGCAATCGAAACAGCATCGCCTAGTGCCGTTTCATCGTTCATCCAATCAATACGTCCCGTATAGCCACCGCTACCAGGGCTCAAACGATATAATTTATTAACATCAGCCATTAACAAATAAAGATAGTCGCGAGTGTTATTATAGAACTGAAAGGAGTCAATTTTGTCATCAGCGCCCACGTTAGCAATACTAAGACTGGAATTAGTGCCGTTATTAGGATTCAATTTTACTAATCCATTAGCATTTAAATAATAGATAAAGTCTTCCCAAATAACTGGTTTATCAAGCGCACTGATATCGCCGTTAAGTAAAAAGCTGGCCGCCGTCTTATCCTTCAGGTTAAGCGTATAAACTGCCTTCCCAGCCGGATCCGCAGCAAAAGCTTTGTCGTCATTAACAATTAAATTGCGAGTTTCTGCTGAAGCATTATTAGCGTTAAAGTCACCAATGTGTTCGGGGTTTTCGATGGTAGTTAGTTTCTGAACCTTAGCCTTAAGCACTTCAAGCTCTGAGCGCAACTTATCACGTTCGGCAGTTTGTTCATCACCTTTAACAACAATAGCGTCAATCGCTGCAAGACTCTGGCCGATTAATGTTTTAGCTCCTTCTTGGTTATTATATAACAAGTAGGACTCAATCATGCTGTTTTTTTCCTCAAGATCATTCACTAATCTTACAAATTCTTCAGCGCTAGCCTTACTACTATTTCTAATGGCAGTTAAAACAATGCTGCCAACGAGAATGAAAACGACAGCACCAAGCACAACAAACATTGAGCGGCTACGAGGATGCAATGACTGCAACCACTCGCGACCACGTTTATATGATTGCTTCCAGAATATTGGGTTAAAGATATTTATGATCGTCACACCCACGGTCTTGAAGCCACCGATAACATTTGAATGACTGCGCCCAAATGCCATCTTTTCTTTAATTAATCGAGAAGCAGAAACTGTCATTTGA
>PHAH01000029.1 GCA_002841655.1 Candidatus Falkowbacteria bacterium HGW-Falkowbacteria-2 | reverse complement strand
AGTATATATACAATGAAAATAATCTCGGTTTTTCTAAAGGGGTTAATCAAGGAATACGAACAAGTTTTGAAGAAAGTGATTATTTTCTTTTAGTTAACAATGATGCTGAATTAGAAGAAAACTGCTGTTCAGAGTTAATTAATGAATCCCAAAATGAAGCTATCACTGGACCAGCTATATACTACAAAGGTGAGCCGGACATAATTTGGCAAGGAGGGGGAAGATTCTCGCGTTTAAAAATGAACATTGTTGTTCCAGATAAGAACAAGACCCTATCGGACACAAGCACAGCCTCCGTGGATTTTCTTTCGGGCTGTGTCATGCTTTTACCTAAATCAGCAATCAGGAAATTAGGAGGGTTTGACGAGGCATTCTACTTTTATGGCGAAGATCTTGATCTTTCTCTAAGAGCCACAAAGAACAATATCCCCGTAAAATACGTTAAGGCAGCAAAAGCGTATCACAACATAAAAAGAGCGGCAGAAAGTCGAACTAATAGTTTTGTTCTGGATAACCTCGCCTTCAGTTATATTCTTTTAACAAGAAAACATTTTCCTCTACACCTACCATACGCCATTCTCCTTTTCATTTTCCTCTATACGCCCTTTCGATTCTACCAAATAATTAAAGGAGGAAATTCGGCAAAGAATATTCTTGCCTGGCTTCATGGCGGATGGCGTGCAATCACAATAAAACTATGAAAGACTCCATTCTTCTAGTACTAACGCGACCTCCCTACCCAGCCGTCGACGGGACAAGGGAGAGAATCTTAAACGAAATCGAAGATCTCACTAAAGATTTTGATGTTTCTATTTTTATAATTGGCAACGAGAACCTCTCCGCTGAACAAGAAGCAAAGCTTCGCTCACTTGGAGTTAAATCGGTAACAAATTACCGTATAAGCAAAATTTTCAGCTACGCTAACGCGGCTATTTCACTTTTTTCCAAGAAGCCACTGCAAGCTGCTTATTTCTGGAATAAACAGGCCTATCGTCAGCTTGAGAGTCAGTGCAATCAGTTCCACTCGATTTGCTTCCACACCATCCGGTTCGGAGAATATATTAACCTCCTTAAAAAAAGTTCAGTTTGTCAGAGTAAGATATTGGTTTTCTTCAATGATGCTATCTCCCTAAATTATGCAGACGCCTCCAAAAAAGCTAGAGGAATGTGGAGATGTATATATAAAATAGAATCAAGTCGTATTGGCAATTATGAAACAAAGGTTCTATCACTGGTCGACAGCGCCTCAATAGTTTCGGAAAGGGATAGGGCTCACATCTTGTCAAAAGTGGGACAAACCAATACAAAAGATATAAAGGTGATAAGGCACGGCATTGATGATCGCCTATTTTCATACAATTATTTACCTAAGACAAATAACCTAGTTTTTATCGGCAATCTGCTTTACCCACCCAACAGACAAGGATTAGAGCGTTTTTGCTTAGAAATTCTTCCTTTAATCACTAAGGAAAAACCTGAGACGAAATTAGTGATAATTGGCAGGCAGTCAAAAGAAATATTTTCACATAACCCGACATGCATACCCATGGGTTTTGTTGATGATCCCTACACACTTCTAGCAGAGCAGGCTATATTTATTAGTCCGGCTGACTTCGGGGCAGGCGTGCCTACGAAGTCTCTTCTCGCCATGTCTATCGGCCTCCCGGTTGTATCGACTGCCAATAACGCCGCGGGAATAGAAGGAGTGAAGGAAAATGAAAACGTAGTGTTTATGGATTACACCCAGCCTATGCAGTCAGCCAAAAAAATCATAGAGTTACTTGAGAACGAAGCAATGAGAAAAATGATTGGTCTTGCCGGAAAGGAAATTGTCTCTAAACTTTATAAGAGATCGCAAAATTACCCTCTTCTAAAAGAAATAATCTAACAAAAAAACAGGCAGTAGCCTGTTTTTTAAAATATCAATTTACAGTTATTTCTTCCCCCTCCCCATCATCATCACTGGCAACAAGCTATAGGAGATAAGAGTTGCCCAGGCAGCGCCGGTGAGACCGAAGCGGGTGATGAAGAAGTAGTTTAAAATAACATTAATAATCATGGCGAGAAGGTACGCGTTTGAAATCACCTTCATCCTGTCTTCCGCTGTCAATCTTTGTTGAATGGCCCAGGCCATAAATAAACCGACGCCTGACCAAACATATATCCGCAATAAGCCAATGGAGTCAGCATAATCTTGCCCAAATAGTAGTAAAACAACTGGGCGCGCAAGAACAGAGGTCGCCACTGCTATCACTATCGAAATAACAAACATTAAAGCATAGAAATTGATTAAGCGTTGCTTAAACAAAGTCTCGCTGACCGACCTCGAGTTAATTATAGCAGGAAACAGCGATGCACACAGAATGCCCGGCACAAAATACCAAATCTCACCAAACTTCGCCGCCGCTGCATATAATCCCACCGCTCCCTCTCCCAGTAATCTCCCAATCATCACTTGATCGATTTTAAATAAGATAAAGGCAGCGGCTGCGGAGAGCATTAAATACTTTGAGCCAGTGAGAATCTGTCTCGCTAAAACCTTATTAAACTTCCAAGCTCTCAGCTTCATCCCCTGTTGTTTGTAGTAATAGACAAAGAAGAAGGTCTGCCAGATACTATCAGCCGCAAAGATGATGATGAGCCAGATTAGGTCTGCTCCTGATAGAATAAAGGCAATCTTCAAGACCGCCGTTATCGCGGTCGCCGTAAAATGACTAAGAGAATTATACTTCGCTTTCACCTCGGCCTGGAAATAGTGATAGATGACATTTAAAGATTGGGTGATGAAGCCGAAGGAGAAGATAATGATGAATAAACGATTTAGAGTTGAAGTCTCAAAGATAAAGGCTGCGACTATCACTAATAGCAAAGCGACGAAACCGCCGATGAGTTTCAAAACAAAGCTCGTACCCATTAGCTCATCTCTTCTCTCCGGACTCTTCACTAGCTCTCTCACTAATATCGCGTCAACTCCCAAGGTTGCAATAAAGCCAAACAAACCGGCAAAGGCAACGGTATAGTTAATGATGCCGTAATTTGTCGGACCGAGATAACGCGCGAGCCAGGCACCAATGAAGAAGGCCAGGATGAGCGAAAATATCTGCCCAAAAAACATCCAGCCGGTGTTAGCAAAATAGCGTCGGAAACCCTCATGGTTCCAAATCCAGCGATAGCGGGCGGGGGTGATTCTTTCAAGTTGGGTTAATAGTCTGGTAAACATATATAATAATATTATACCCTATTCTCGCTCTTCGCCTAGATGTAGCAAAAACAGACCCTTCCGGGTCTGTTTTATATCAATCTTCAATTATATTACTTCTTCTCTACCCTTTTCGCTCTTTGGCGGTCAATTTCGGTTAAATACTGTTTGCGTAAGCGAACGCTCTTAGGGGTAATTTCGAGGTATTCATCTTCATTCATAATACCCAGGCCAACTTCGATGGTAATTGGGACTGGTGGAACGAGCTGAATGGCTTCATCCGAACCGGAAGCACGGACGTTAGTGAGCTGCTTACCCTTAATCGGGTTAACAGAGAGATCATTGCCCTTGGCGACGTTACCAATGACCATGCCTTCGTAGACTTCAGTGTTGGGGGAGATATAGAGCACACCACGTTCCTGGAGGTTCCAGAGAGCGAAAGCCAAAGCTTTGCCAGTCATCATGGAGACCATGGAGCCGAGCTCACTGCTTTCGATGTCACCAGCATATGGCTGGAAGCCTAACACCTGAGCACAGAGGATGCCTTCACCGCGAGTATCAACGATGAATTCGTTACGATAGCCGAGTAAACCACGAGTTGGCACGGAGAAAGTGATACGGGATTGACCATTGTGGGTTTTGAAATCAGTCATCTGTCCACGGCGCTTGGATACTTTTTCAATAACCACACCAGATAAGGCCTCGGGGATATCAATAGTGACTTCTTCATATGGCTCGACTTTGACGCCATCCACTTCTTTGATAATAACCTGGGGCTGAGAAACTTGTAGTTCGAAGCCTTCACGGCGTAGGTTCTCAAGTAAAATGGCAATGTGGAGCTCACCACGACCAAAGACACGGTAGTAGCTGGTTTCAGTGAAATCAATCTTCAGACCAACGTTCACTTCCAATTCCTTCTCCAGTCTTTCCTTAATCTGTCTGTTAGTAACATACTTCCCTTCTTTTCCAGCAAAAGGTGAGTTGTTTACGAGGAAGTTTAGGGCAATTGTCGGTTCATCAATTTTAATCGCCGGTAATGGGGCCTGATCGGCCTTTTCAGCAATGGTTTCACCGATGAAGATGTCGGGTAAGCCGGCAACCATCACAATGTCGCCTGCTTCGGCTTCAGTCACTTCCGTGCGGCCAATGCCTTTGTATGTAAATAGTTTTGTGACCTTCCGAGACCTGGTGTTGCCATCCATGTTTTCGATATAGACGTTCTGAGCGGCCTTAATTTTTCCTTCATAGACGCGGCAAATAGCACAACGTCCTAAGAAATTGTCATAGGCGAGATTAAAGGGTTGAGCGAGTAAAGGCTTAGCGGTTGCTTCCGGCGATGAAGCTGGTGGCACGTGAGTCATGATTAAGTCTAAAAGCGGCTCTAAGTTATCGGACTCGTCAGTTAGTTCACGCTTAGCAAATCCTTGCTTAGAAGCGGCATAGATAACTGGGAAATCAAGCTGAGTGTCAGTAGCGCCGAGATCGAGGAATAGTTCATATACCATCTCTACCACTTCAGTCGGACGGGCTGCTGGCTTATCAATCTTATTAATAACAACAATCGGTTTAAGCCCGAGCTCTAAAGATTTCTTTAAAACAAATTTTGTCTGAGGCATTGGTCCTTCCTGCGCATCAACGAGCAACAAAACGCAGTCGATGGAACGCAAAATACGCTCTACTTCAGAGGAGAAGTCAGCGTGACCAGGAGTATCAACGATATTGATCTTCGAGTCTTTATAAAAGACCGAAGTATTTTTTGAATAAATGGTAATGCCACGCTCTTTTTCAAGGGCATTACTGTCCATTGTGGCGTCGTCTGCCGACATGCCAGTTTGGTGCATCAAAGCATCGGTTAAGGTCGTTTTACCGTGGTCAACGTGAGCGATGATGGCAATGTTTCTGATTTCCATAAATATTGGTTAAATTTTGCTCTTAAAAGCAAAAATTACGCTTGAGGGCGTAATTTTGCCTACTTCATTGATAATAGTTGTTTTTTAATAAATAGTCAAGCCCTATTTGCTGCGCTTCAGTGAGAGCTCAGTCTTAAATTCACTGCGATCAACGATAATTGACATCGGGTCATTTCCTCCCAAAGAGAGCTCCGCAAAATAGGGATGAAGGAGTATGCTCTTGTCTCCGGTTTTGTTAAACTTCTCTGCTCCGTCTTTAATTGCCTTAATCGCTGCCCGATAGGCTTCCGCCTTCGCCCTGGAAGCGGCAACGTCCGCGAGGATAATGCGGGCGTCATCTTCTATTTTTGTCATTTCAGCTTGTACGCGCTCAGTTGCCTTAATATTCGCCGCTGTCTTCGTGCCAGACTCAAGTTGATCAAGGCGCTTCTTTGAAGCAAGCCAGCGTTCACGATAGGTGTTCACTGAATTATCTTTAGTCTCTGCAATTTTCTCCACATCACTAGCCTTCTTTTCAGCCAAGCTCGTCATTTTCTTTAAGGCATCTTTGCTGCAAGCGTCAGTGAGCATGCTTTCCACCTTGGGGTCAGCAAAAACTTGCGCTTTCTTAGCTTCAACTTTTGCTTCGAGAGCCTGGCGATCAATGGAGTATAGTGTCTCACCCTTGTCGTCGCAGTAGCCGAAGATTACTTCGGCATTTTTCTCCTCTGATAGTTTCTTCAATTCCTGAACTTTTTGATAGGTGACGTCTTGCAAAGCCTCGTCAGTGGTGATTAATAAATATGGGGAGTCGCCGAGAGCGCCTAAAGCAGGACGGTCGCGCCAAGCTTTAGGCTGTGTCTGCTTTAACACTTCAATCGCAGAACCAACGGCTAGTTCTTTGCGTCCGTCGCCAGACACCTTCTTGTCACTAATTTCTTCTGCAAAACTGGAAAAACCTTCTACCTTTTTCAAATCAATTAGCCCTTCCCCCGCAAAGACCGCGAACTGAAACTCTGAAGGACCATCAATCGTCTGTCCTTTAAAGTACTCGGAAAAATATCTGTCTGTCGGTGTTAACCCGCCGGCATCATTTTTATCCATTGAACGAGAAATATCTTTTACAACGATGAAAGCGCTGTGACTAGCAATACTTTCGGAAAGATTTTCTTGTACCGCAATTTCAAAAGATACTTGGCGACAGTCATCAAGCAGTTTCTTATACTTCTCCGGGTCACCTTTTTTAATCGCCGCAGCTTCAGCAGCAGTATAATGATTACCAGTGTCAGGGTTAGTGAGGTCAGTAATATACTTTGTACCCTTCTCGGGCCCAGTTTCCGAGATGTATGGCTCTTCCACTATTTGTTTTAACTTCAACTCCTGCACTTTTTCCTCTGGCCAACCAGAGAAGTCATGACTTTCAATCGCTGCCTCTAAAATACCAGCTAGAGCGGTGAGGCGAGCCTTAGTGAGACCATAGTTCCCCTCTGGCCAACTCTTGGTGCTACGCTCATCGCTATGACCGCTAACCTTTAGCTGCCAATTATCAAGCTTGTCCAATTTATTGGGATCTAAAGAAGAAAGAAAGGAATGAAAATTTGCTTTAATTGATTCGACCGCGTCATTAGGAATACGGTCCGAATCGGTTTCAAAATAATTTGATACTTCCAGTTTAATTAATGAGCCCTCCGGCAATTCAGCGCGATCAAGCTTGATATCCAAGGGTTTAGCGTCGGCCGACTTCTCCTTGGACCCTCCCTCGCCCTCCGAAAATTCAGCCAAGTCAGGGTGATAGGTGGTTCCGTCAATTTCGCTCTCATTCTCACTGGTAATGTCTTTTGCCATCTCAAAACTATTACTATCAATTTTGGTGTTAGCGGCAGCGGCGGTCTCTGGGGCAAATTTTGCAAATAGCATTAAAGCC
Organism: Candidatus Falkowbacteria bacterium HGW-Falkowbacteria-2; assembly: GCA_002841655.1. Lineage (GTDB taxonomy): Bacteria > Patescibacteriota > Patescibacteriia > Patescibacteriales > UBA12465. Next base: position 1,218 of record PHAH01000029.1, on the reverse strand, counting down.
ACAAATGAGGCCCGGACCGCTGGATTATTCGCTAAGCGGTGCATGAGACTGCTCTCAGTCGCAGCCTCTTTATCCAAAGACTTAAACAGACTTTCAATTTCTTCCACGAGCTTAGCGCCATTGGTCTCAATCGACACTTCTTGACCAGCAAGAAAGCTATGAAATTCTTCAAGCTTCATGCCGGTAATGCGCTCAACATCTGCTGGAGCGAGCTGTCCGCCCAATTCACGTTGAATTTGCATGGCCTCACTAAGAGTCTTGAGATTATCACGGAAATCAACTGGCTTCTCGGCTGGAACAGTCATGTTTTCCACCGACTCCGTCTCCATGGACATGTCTTCAGATTGCTCAGTTTTAGACTGTGCCGCTTCCTTCTTTCGCCAAAAATTAATCATATGGTCATTATATTAGAATATTATAAATATTATAATTTCATTATAAAGCACTTAATCCAGGTTTACAATTCCCAAGGAATAGGTAATTCGCCGGTGAAAGGATAGTCTCCAAAGAGAACGTCAGAAACACCCTGCCCTTCGGAACCGGGCAGCCAAGCAGCGATAACTGCATCCCATTGTCTAGCCTCAGCCCTGATATCAAGCGGCCTACCGGCAACGATAATCACCACCAGCTTTTCAGCCAGCTGCCGCACCCTTTCAATAACAGCTAAATCCTCCGCCGATAGATGCGGACGCTCTTTGTCGCCAACTCCTTCCGCATAGGGCTGCTCGCCGACAATCACAATGCCATATTCGGCCTTCTCGGTCAGATTGAAATTTCCATCACGGTCGTAGTCAATTTTAGCTCCCAGTGGTAAGGCTTGTTTGATGCCGGCCAGGATTGAAGTTGCACCCGGCAAAGGATTGCCATCAACACCCTGCCAATCTATCGTCCAGCCGCCACTCTGTCGTCCCACATTATCTGCCGAAGATCCAGCAACGATATAGCTCGCACTTTTGGGTAGGGGTAATATTTTGCTATCGTCCTTTAGTAGAACTAAAGAACGACGCACTGCTTCCCTGGCTAATTCGCGGTGAGCTCTTGAACCAACCACACCAAGATCAGAAATGAGCGGCGCCTGGCGCTCGAAGAGACCAAGATTGAACTTTACGCGCAATACCCGCCGTACCGCGTCATCCAACCGCTCCTGACTTAAACGTCCACTAAGTATTGCCTGCTCCATGTCCGCCTTAAACTTCGGATAATCATATGGCAACATCA
>PHAH01000028.1 GCA_002841655.1 Candidatus Falkowbacteria bacterium HGW-Falkowbacteria-2 | reverse complement strand
AAATCCGCGACGGCTTTAGCGGATATTCCTGATGCTTCGAAACTATACTGTTCGGTTCCAGGAACTGTGTCCGCAAGTAATAATGGTAACCGCACAACGGCGGTATTTACGCCTAAGAAATTATTAGCAGCTGGTTCAAACTACTACCTTGTAGTTAAAGGTGACCAGGTTCTTGATAGTAATTCTGGTGTGATGAGTTCGTGGCAACTAGGCATGAATGGCAAGGGCTACTTAGATTTGAGCAGTAATGCTTATGTTGAGGGCAGCAATATCACGTTTAACAACCTATCATTTAGCAATTCATATATCGCTTCTTTTGCCACCTTGCCGTCGCAAGGTTCAAATGCTGGCGTCTGTATGGTTGATTACACTGAAACTGATCCGGCCTCGTATTTGTTCCAGGATGACGCCAATGACTTAAATGAAAATGACACCGATCCACAGAGTAATAATTTTGATACTAAGAGTGATCGTGACAAAGTATTTTCCGTGCGCGCTTTTAGTGCTAACGGACAGATTCTTTATCCGACCCAAGGTTATTTCTGGGACTGGCAGTGGAACGTAGTTAAGCCTTCAATTGCTTCTATTCGTTCAATTAATGGCTTGGAAGCAAATCGTGCCTTCGTTGAAATGGTTGCCGGGGTAACCGATGATTCCACCATGCTCCGCTCAACGATTAACATGGACCGCTTCACAGCGCCACAGTGTAATCCTTCTTCGTCTTGTGTATGCGCTGAGCCAGCCTGTATTAATAATTGCTGTAATGCCTATGATGATGGGGACGGCCTGGTTGGCGAAACCCCTCTGTATATATTCTTATGTAAGAATCCTTGGCCACCAGTGAATCCTACAACGCAGACTTGGTCACCGTGGGTAGATACTTGCGCCGGCGCAATCGGTAATTGTCAGTCTTATAACTACAAGTTCTATTATTGCCGTGATGCCGGACAGGAAGGTTTCAGTGATGATTTACCGGCCATGATTAACCCTGCAGTTATTCGTGGCACCGGCAGTGCGTTAATCTGTAGTGAAGGAAGAACAGCTTGTACTGACCTCGGTTCCACTTGTGGGCCTGACAATAATTTTGACGGAGTCGGCGATGGCTTCTGTATCTGGGACGTTCTTAAAGAATCATATTTCTTTAAGGAATCAACACCTCAGTCGGGCGCTGTTACTGGCGCTATCGATGAACAGGACGGTGAAACTGTTCGCGTGGAATGGAATAGCTCTTCTAATTTAATCTATAATGCGAATCCTGCACAAATGGGTAAGTTTCGTTTATACTACGCACCTGCTTCATCTGGAAATATGGCTTTCATTGATGTAAAGCCGACCGACCCCTATGCACCTGGTCAAGGGACTGTTTGTACGCCGACAACTCCAACTTCGGGACAGAAATATACTTGTCGCTATCGCATTGGTGGACTCCAGACTGGTCAGAGCTATCGCTTTAAGGTTTCTGCTATTTCTGCCGCTCAGGTGGAAAGTGTCTTGTCGGATGAAAAGGGAGCTACTGTGACTGATCAAATCGCTCCTGCGACCCCTCAGGGCCTTACCGGCACTATTCAGAGCGGGCAGCGCATCAGGTTTACTTGGCACGGATTACAATCAGACGCTTTATTCCATCGCTTGTATCACGGCATTGCTAGTGGGCAATATGGAGAGTCGTTTGATTCTGAGAACGGTGCGAACTTTATCGAAATCAGCTCAGTTGGTTTTCCATCTGGAAATCATTATTTTAGTTTGAGCGCACTTGACGCCTCACACAATGAGAGCAATAAATCGACAGAGATTGTGATTAATCTCACATCGCAACAATAGATTAACCAAATCATATATGAAGCACTATCGCTATCTTTTTAAATTAGCCGGCCTTGCCGTGATGATTTTCATGTTTCTCCCGCTTGCGGGAAAAGCTGACGTGGCTCCCGGTGGCGACCTTCAATTCCAGCCCGGTGTAGCAGGGGATGATAGTGATGTCATTGCGGTGCGTATATTGCCGAACCCAAATCATTACAGTGCTTCTCGTTGGTACAGCAATCAAGGCTTTTCTGGTTCCCCGCAATCTCTTATTGTAGATGGGTATGATGCGGTTCGTGATGGACGCACCGTCTACGTGAATGCCGCTAATGTAAATACTGCCAATCAGACTATCTATACTAATATCTACTTGATTTCATATAATCAAAACCCAGACTTTAAGACGGTGGATGTCCTTGGACAAATTATTAAACATTGGCGCTTCAATAGTAATTTGAGCGCTGCCGGACAATGTGCAATTTCAAGTTTACGCTGCACGACAGACGGAGATTGCGCCTCGGGCAATGAATGTGTTGGCGCCGGTGATGCTCCGGGGAGATGCTTACCTAAAGAGAATGATGTTTGCTACACAGATGAAGATTGTGGAAAAGGAGTATATTGTGACAATTTGCGATCGAAAGTCGCGCGTGATGTTAGACGTCTTGGCTCTCTTGGGGAAGTGCGTTTTGCCTTAGCAAATTTCAAAAATAAGAATAACAAATATCCTGTATTGGGCGCTGGCACCTATATCCCTTTAAACTCAATCTCAGTTTGGCCTAGCTGGCAATCGCTTTTCCTTCCTCAGGTAGGAGCAGCTCAAAACCTTACCGACCCGATTAACAGTTTGGGTGCTTGTGCTGGCTATGACCCGGTAACTTGCTGGAACGAGGAGACTAAGGCTTTCGGTGATCCGCAGCCAAATGATGGTTTATTGGAGTTGCCCGCCGGAAGTTATGCTTATGTATATAGCGGTGATGCCACTGGTTCTAATTTTAGTTTATGCGCCTCAATGGAAACGAAGCCGCTCGGCTACAATACCATGGAGGGTCAATTAGAGGAGTTCGGATGTGTTTTAAGTGGATCAGCTTACATTGGCTCAAGCGATAATAATCCTCCGGTTCTAATCTCGACAAATTTACAAGGCGAAACTGATCAAGCGTTTAACGGTTCAATTAGAGTAGTTGATCCAGAAGGCAATCCTTTGCAGTGGTCACTCAATACAAGCGGGACAACCTGGACAGGCTGGAAAAATAATAATAATGTTGGCAGCCCTCCTATTCTGATGGATACAACTAATCCAAACCAGAAAAAAGTATATGCGCAATCAGCAGGCGCTCCCGGAACCTATAACATGTCATTAACGGTTTCCGATGGAAGAGGAGGCACTTTAGCGACGGTAACTCCGATAACAATTAAAAATGGCGCCCCACTTATTCACTCCGAAGATATTCAGTATTATCCAAGCAATACACTTGCGCTTTATGTGCGCTTTAGTATTACCGATAAGCACCAACCAGTTTCTTACACTATTGCCAAAGCTCAATATAGTTCTGGCCCTTTTGATTTACTCTCAGCCTCTAATGCGACTTTCATGGGTGAGACTTCAAATCGCGTCGGTGATACAGTTCACTATACTTTAAAATATCATTTGATTCCGAAGACACAATATTCACGTGACACCAATTTTGTCTATGTGGTCACGGCTAAGGATAGCTATAACAATTCTTCTACGAGACAGATTAATATTCTTGTCAAAGCTGAACATCCACTATTGGACTTTAATTGTGCCAAGGCTGTTCGTGTTGGTTATTCATACTATTGCGGGTTAGGTTGGCGGACTCAGGGTGACCACACTATCACTTACAGTGCTGAAGGTCCTCTGCCGGCTGGTATTACAATTACCAACACTTCTCAGGTTATGGATGATACCGGCACGCCCCCACAAGCAAGATCAATTTTTAAACGCGTCTTGTCATTGTTTGGAATATCGCGCGGAGCCACTGCTGCCACCCCCACTCTATTTTATGCCTTAAGTGGCAAGCCAACCGCTATTAACGCTTCATTTCCTATCAAAATTAAGGCAGTTAATGAGTTTGGTGCAGAATCAATTAGGGAATTTAATTTGGGTATAAATAGCTACTGCGGCGATGGCGTGCGTCAACAACCGAATCTCGAGGGTCGTGGCGGATACTATAATGACGGGCACGAAAATTGTGATGGCACGAGCGGTATTATTTTAAACCGTAGTCAGATTAATTCAAGCCATTCCAATCTGCAATATGGTTGCATCACCAAGGTTGGTGATGTGGTTCCATTCCCAATTTTAAATAATCAAATTTACTGCGGATATCTTGGTGGCGGACCAGAGGAAGGTGGTGGTTATTGCGGTGACGGTATCTGTCAAACTAAGCTAGTTACTAGCTCAGGGACAATTCCTTGGGAGGGAGACGGCCAGTGCTTGGCTGATTGCCAATGCGACGCCCAGAATCAGTACCCAATTTATGGTCAGTGTGTATGTAGTGAAGGCTGGTATGATTGTGACGATGAAGTTCCGGGCTGCGAAAGTAATACCGAATGCGCTGACTGTGGTCCATCGCAATATCGTTGTGACGATAAATGCTACTACCGCACTAACCCTGAAAACTGTGGCCTGAACTCCAATAAGTGTTCAACTCAGAGTGGATCCTGCACAGCTAGTTGCCCAGTGGGATTCTATAATTGCAATGGTCAGTATGACTGTGAAGCGCAGAGTTGTTCTTGCCTAGACGGATTCGTATGGAATGACGAGGCTTGGCCAAATGGTCGTTGTGAAATTGAAGAAACAAGCCCCTGTCCAAGCAATCAACTGATGTGTGGTGAGGCATGCTATAATCCAGCAACGCAAAAGTGTTGCAATGACGGCGGCAATGTATGTGGTCTAAACCAGACTTGTTGCACTAACAATACTTGTGCTGCTAGCTTTATCTTTTGCGCAATTGAAGAAGATCCTGGTGGTGGCGGTACTGATGGCATGACCAGCGGGGCTAAGAATTGCCAGAGCCCCTTGCAATCGTGCGGCGAGACCTGCTATGACCCAACAACACAGCAGTGTTGTAATGGCGAGATTGCCTGCGGACTAAGTCAATATTGCTGTAATGCCAACGGTGAAAATACTTGTGCAGTTTCATATTTAGGCTGCTATATATCAGCAAGTGGTGACTCAAGTAATTAATTTAATCGAATATGCAATTACCAAAAAAAATATTGATGCCAGTAGTCATTGTTCTGCTTTTGCTCGCTGCGGCTTGGGCCGTGTATACTTATTTGCAAAAAGAAAGTGAACCAAATTCCCCCGATATTTCCGTTGAGGAAACTCCCATAGCTGTTCATTTTATGGAAAATCAGGAAAAGGTAGAGCTTGGCCTGCAAGAAGATACTCGTGTTCAGGTTCTTGGACGTGATGAAAACGGAGAGGTTATTTCCTATAAAATTATCCGTACCGAGGCTGATGTTGTTACCAATTTAGAGTCGCTCAATAACGAAGGAAATCGCTAAGATGCATTTTTAATCGAAATCATCTATAATAAAAATACTATCTGCTAAAAATAATTTAGAATACTATGTTTAACGAACTCAACAACCAGCCAGTCGCCGCTAAATCAGCTGTCGACGACATTTTTGCCGAGACAGATAACGGCGCCCCTCATGTATCACAAGGTGATGTAAACATCGAGGCGCAGCCGGCCGGCCTAGCTGCTCATCAATACGCTGAGGAAGGGGATTCGGACGGCGGAAAGCACGGTCCAAAGATTAAAACAGTTCTCATTATCATCCTGGGAGCAGTTATTATGGGCGCTGCCGCTTATCTTATTTATTCTAAATTTATCCAGCCAAGCGAAGATGAGGTTTTAGATGTAAACAGCGGTGTTGTTGTGCCACCAGTTAACACCCCAACAAACTCAAATGTGGTTGATAATAATGTTGTTACTCCAGTTATTGAAGACAATGTCATTTCGCCAGTAATTGAAGAACCTCAGATCAACGATCCTATTGCCCCAGTTGACGAGAATCCCATCGTCGTTGCACCAGTTGACTCTGATGGCGATAGCCTCACAGATGTTCAGGAGGCTACTTTGGGCACTGACCCGAATTTGATTGATTCTGATTTTGATGGCCTCTCTGATTATGAAGAGATTTACGTTTACGGAACTGACCCTCTAAATCCAGATAGTGATGGCGATGGGTTTAGTGATGGCGATGAAGTTAGGAATGGCTATAACCCGAAAGGAGAAGGCAGACTGCAATAAGTCGTCTATCCGCCTATGAGCATTAATAAATCCACAGGAAATCGAAAGCATGGAGCCGGCCAAGATGGCGTTCGGCTCTATTTGCGCGTACACGTGATGCCGAAGTTAAATATGCCACTAAAAGGTAAGGCTTGGCATTGGATTGTGCCAATTGTGGTGCTTGCAGTTTTGGTGTTTGCCGGCTTTTACTATTTAGCAGCCTAGACTATGGATAAAACGAAGACTAAAGAATTAGAGAAACCAAATAACGACATGTGGTCGAAACTTGAGAAAGATTTTACGGTCAAAAATATGCCGGCTTTTTCTCGTTTTAGCGCCACTAGTTATGGCGCCGCTGAAGGTTCTAAGCAGACTTCTGCTCACAGCTCGGAAACTCACCAAAAAGCCAAATCAACCGGCATAATCATTATATCTTCCGGAATTGTTGTGGTCGGGGTTATCTTCTTTCTTGCCTATCGCTTTTTAATATTGCCGGCAATGGAGGGTAGTAATCAGACCATAATCCAGGAGCCCATAAAAACACCAGTAGCTGATGAAGTGGTAACACCGATTGATTTAATCGTGCCGAAGGCTCCAGTGGTGGAGGCAGTGGCCACTAGTTCAGTTGAAGAAATTATAGAGGAGCCAGCTCCAGAAATTATTCTGCCAGTTATGGCTGATGCTGATGTTGATGGTTTAAGTGATGCTGCTGAACTATATTTAGGTCTTAATCCTCAGGCCGCTGATAGCGATGGCGATGGTTTTGACGATCGCACAGAGCTCTTAAGTGGCTATGACCCAACTGGCCCCGGAAAGCTGTCTGAAAATCGTAAACTTTCTCTTTATGCCCCGGCGGAGCAAACCTTTGCCCTATTGTATCCAAATGCCTGGGTAGTGGATTCAGTAAGTCCAGATGCTACTTTGTTCTCCGCTCCCGACGATTCTTTTATTCAGATTTCCCATGAAGATAGTGAGTCGCAATATGTGGACATCCTGGCGTGGTATAAGACTCAGTTTTCTGACGTAAATAGCTTGAATGCTGATCGTTTCATAGATAGCAATTTTGGACCCGGCATCTTAAGTGCTGATGGTTATATTGCTTATTTTCTAGGTGAAAATGGTAGTCGAATTTACGTCTTGTCCTACATTAGAGCAGGTGAGACAGCGCCTTATCTGGAAATATTTAGAATGATGGCAGTAACTTTAATGAAAAAATAATAGCAACCAACAATAAAAAAAGACTCGCATCTTCGGCGAGTCTTTTTTGATATGTAGATTTGTCTAGATTATTCTCGTGATATAATTTTATCGATTAACCCATATTTTAGAGCTTCATCGGCACTCATGAAACGGTCGCGATCGCTGTCCTTATCGATAGTAGCGATTTTTTGTCCAGTATGTGAGGCAAGAATACGATTCATTTTGTCTTTTACTTTTAAAATATGTTCGGCGCGTATCTTAATGTCTGATGCCTGTCCCTCGGCCCCGCCCATCACTTGATGGATCATGATCTCACTGTTTGGTAGAGCAAGACGTTTGCCTTTAGCACCTGCAGCTAGCAAGACGGAAGCCATGGAGGCGGCTAGGCCAACGCAGATAGTGGAAACGGGAGCTTTGATATATTGCATGGTGTCGTAAATGGCTAAACCAGCCGATACAGAGCCACCAGGAGAATTAATGTAGAACTTAATATCTTTCTCTTTATCTTCAGCGGCCAGAAATAGCATTTGGGCAATAACAATATTCGCGACGTGGTCATCTATCTGTTCGCCTAGAAAAATAATGCGATCTTTAAGGAGTCGGGAATAGATATCATAGGCCCTCTCGACATGACCTTCTTTTTCGATTACTGTAGGGATTAAAGGCATATGGGTAAATTAATTAATTTTTAGCTATTATTAAGTAGTATATGCTATTTTTGCCTTTTTGTAAAGCCTCCGCTTGATTTTTTACTTTTTTTATCTCTTCACTGGTGCCAATTATATCATCAAAGGTAAATCGGGCTTGATGCGACGGTTTTGGTGATTGTAGAATATAGTTTTTTGTTTCCCTAAAAAGATTAATAACTACTTCAACTGTGCCTTCTTCGTTAATAATTGGGATAGCGCTTTTAATTAATTGTGTTTTTCCAAACCTTGTATTAATAGTAAATTCCTTATTTTCAAAACCCTTGCCGGTATTTATAACTTCTAACACATGTGGTTTAAAACCAAATACTTCTGATACATGTTTCCCAATTACTTCCTTTGGTTCGATATGAAGAATATGACCGCCTATTCTATTAAGGCTCATTATTGTTCCATCACTATTAATTGCTAATATTC
>PHAH01000027.1 GCA_002841655.1 Candidatus Falkowbacteria bacterium HGW-Falkowbacteria-2 | reverse complement strand
CTGCCCTGTTAATTACCGCGAATAATAAATGTTTTAGCTAAAATTAAATAAATAAGTGTTATATATTATTATTTAAGTCCAGGTTTCAGTGGACTAAAAAAATTTTTTTCTGCCGTTAAATCACAAGTTATCCACAGGTTTTGTCAATTTATGTGAGTAAATAGAAAAGCGCCCTGTAAAAAGGCGCTTTTTCTTATTGAGGCTCGAGTGGGAGTCGAACCCACGAATGGCAGTTTTGCAAACTGCAGTGTTAGACCACTTCACCATCGAGCCATCATGCTTTAGATAATATCACTATTTTGGAAGTAATGTCTATAGTTTTAGATCAATATTGGCCCGGAATGATTTCCCGGGAGTGTATGCTTTGTCTTTACTTTGATAATAGCGAAAATAGCCCGCAGAAGCAATCATGGCGGCGTTGTCGGTGGTGTAGGCTTTTTCTGGAAGATACAATGAGACCTTACTTAATTTCTCTTTAACCTTAGCGCTTAACTGGGTTCGGAGGGCATTATTTGCGGCCACTCCACCCGCCAAAAGAATGCTTTTCACTTTATATTTCTCAGCAGCTTTTATAGTTTTAGCCACCAGTACATCAATAATTGCCTGTTCATAGGCAAAACAGTATTCAGAAAGACGTTTTTTCCAGTTCTTGTCCTTTTGTAAGGCATAGAGCAGGGCGGTTTTGAGTCCAGAGAACGAAAAATCGGAATCAGCCGAGTTTATCATCGGGCGGGGAAACTCAAGCGTTGATGTCTTGCCCGTTTTTCTGAAATCTTCGGCATGAGCGGCAATAACTGGGCCACCAGGATATGCTAAGCCCATCATTTTAGCGCCTTTGTCATAAGCCTCACCCGCAGCGTCATCCCGGGTGCGTCCGATTACTTTAAACTTATAATGATCACTCATGATAATAAGATTACTATGTCCACCTGAAACTACCAGAGCAAGAGCGGGAAATTTTGGTGTCTGTGCTTGTTTGATAAAGTTCGCGTAAATATGCCCCACAATATGATGGACTGGGATTATTGGCACTTTCCAGATGATGGAGAGAGCTTTTGCGGTTTCGATGGCAGCAATTAGAGAGGTGACGAGTCCTGGTCCTTGGGTAACAGCGATGGCCTTTAAGTCCTTGGGTGTAATCTTAGCTTGTCTCAGGGCAGTCTCGATTGTTGGCAGGATATGCAAAACATGCTCGCGGGCAGCGATTTCAGGAATGACCCCACCATATTGCGCGTGGATGTCGATTTGCGAAGCGATGACGTTGCTTAAAATCTCTGTTTTCTGTCCGGATCCTTTCAGGACGGAGGCGGCGCTTTCATCGCAACTGCTTTCAAGACCAAGGATATACATATAGTCTTATTTTAAGGCTTTTTGAAATTATGGCAAGAATAACAAAGACCCCTTGCGGGGTCTTCGTCTTATTACGTCTTAATAGTTCATTGCAATTCAATTTCTAGATCACCAGTGGTCATATCGGTACCAAAGACCTTGCGTACAATTTCTCTCTCTTCGTCGCTAACCCCTAACTGGTTTGTATCGCTCAGTTCATATTTCCCCTGTGTCAGACCGGTCACGGAGTAATAGTCAGAGTTCGGATCTTTGTTTAGGAACACAAGCACGCGTTCATCCTCCTTGAATTTTGGCCAGTCTGTCGCCATCAGGCTCTTGTTGCCAAAGGTTCCGCCCAAGGTTTTGATGTATATTTTTGTGTTCTCAGAATCTTTAGGTAGTATTTGCTTTTCAATTTGAAGTTCAGCAATAGTGAAGATATCATTTTCGTCGCTTCTTATTGTTGACTCTTCCTCAACATACTTGATTGATTCAACTCGGCCAATAGCAATTAGAGATGAGTCTGTGATGAGTGATTTCGAATCGTACTCTACAAGAATACCACTGACATAGGTGTTTACTGAATCTTTTTTGTTGAATACAAAAAGCCCGATTGCAAGTATTGCTATAAAGCTTATGATGTATAATGGCTTCATATTTATTAATTATACCACCTTAGTAATAAATGGCATTAATACCATTAATGTCATCAGTATCCAGGCTTCTTTTCTTAGTTTCCCCTAGACTAGTGTATCCATACATAGTTTTTTCCGCGTCCTGGCTAGAGTACAAATCGTTTAACACAAGCCAGTGTCCCAGTTCGTGCGTCAGTACATTCTGTACATCGTAATATCCAGAATCACCAGAAGTTGACCATGGATAGTAGGTATTAAAGTAGGTGTCGACATCGATTAATGAGTTTCCGCTGTAACTATAATACGTTATTGCTGGTGTGCCATTGTTGCCTGAATTCTGGGCATACAACTTGTGACCATTGCTGCCAACATAGAAATAGAATGGAGATGCTGGCGCATTCCAGGCGCTCATTGATCTTGCAATAGGTGTTATCCATGAAGCTGGGATACTTGAATCGCCGGAATCCACTGATGCTGATGAAGTGGACCAATGAATGCCACTGTATGAGTACGCAAAAGTCTGAACCGGCAATAAAATCAAAGAAACAAGAATTATAAGTGTTTTAATTCGCATATTATTGATGGTTTTGATTAATACATCCTGTCGACCTTTTATAATATCAGGATGTTAAATATCGTAGCATATTAACGATAACGCCCTGATAACATACTAATTGACATATTATAAGAACTCTTATACAATAATTTTGAATTCTAATATTAGAAAGAAATGGTCCCTTCGTCTAACGGTTAGGACACCAGGTTTTCATCCTGGTAACAGGGGTTCGACTCCCCTAGGGACTACAAAAATAAAACCCTGCAAGTGTGGCAGGGTTTTTGTTTGTGTTTCGAAATTCTTATCCCTTGGCTTCGGCCAATTCATTTTGGCGATCTTTCAGCCAGCTGTCCCAGGTAGGAATGTATTGAGGAAAGCGCATTTTGTTATTAATAACATAGTTGAGCCATTCCTCAGCGAGTTCAATCTTTCCTTGCTTTAAGGCTAATTGAAAATCTGAGGTTTTTCTCATGCCGAATTTCTCAATTAGTTCCTGCTGAGCTTCCTCCTTGGTACGATGTTCCATTTTTTCTAAAGAACCATCGTTCTTCAAATTTTTGTAGACCTCGATATCCTTTTGGCGGTCGCTTAACCAGGAGTCCCAAGTAGATTCATATTGAGGAAAACTGTCTTTGTTTTCTACAATATAATTTAGCCATTCTTCGGCCAATTCAATTTTCCCTTGTTGCAAAGCCAAGAGAAAGTCTGAGGTTTTTCTCAGTCCGAATTTCTCAATTAGCTCCTGCTGTGCTTCTTCTTTTGTACTTTTTTCCATCGTTTCCGCTGTTTTTGGTTGATTTATGAAAGAATTGTCTAATGCTTGGTTCTCAAAACCCATATTGTTGTTGATTAGTTAACTAACTATCAGTGTATAATAACATAAAATAGCTAAAAATGCAACCACGCTAGCCTTTGATTGACAAATAGGACAAATTGTGCTATAATATGGTCTTTACTGTGCAAAAGGTTATTAGGCCACAAAACAGTAATCATTTAACAAATAAATAATCTAACCACATAACCCCTTCTGAAATGAAAAAGATTGCAATCGTCACCATGATTATCCTGTCATCTGTAGTTGTCTTCGGACAGAGTGTCAACCTTGAAAGCACGGTTCTTGCTGACACGGCAAAAACTAGCGTAACAGTACAAAGAATCGAAGTATCTAGCCACGGCGTTTCACTTAAGTATGATTACAAAGCAAACGCTGAAGATGTGTTGGGCATTATTGTTCCGAACATCAAACTAGATTCTACTAGCTCGATTGGCATCATCGCTCTGAAGTTAGGAGACGGCGGTCCCGCTGACCAATTCATTATTGATGGTTGGTACACGAAACGATTTGGCAATTACAGTTTTCTTTTCGAAGCCGCGCGCATAACCTGTGCGAATGCTAGACCCTGTGATTTTGCCGGAGTAAGAATATCTAACCATTTGTTTACCGTTGAAGCTTACGATATCAGCAGTACAATGTTTAGTCCTGAAGAGTGGAACAAAGAAAATCATTCGTTAATGGCCTGGGCCGCTTTCCATCCCAAGCATGCATATTTTTCTGCCGGGTATTCTGAAAAGCAGTATTGGTTCTTCGCCGGAACAAGAGATTTCCAGCACTTTGGGAACCTGACCTTTCTGAATGTGGATCCCAAAACGGGAAACTACTGGATGAGAAGTCAGACCGGAATAGGTAATGTTAACCAAGCATTCTACTCGTTGGAGATGTATAATCTCGCGACCTCATATCTGGTCGTACCAATCCCTTTCTACCAGCACTTCTCCCCGATTTCTACAAAAGGAAATACTGCTTTCAAAATTGATAGTCGAAGAGTAAGTGGGGTGACTACGACAGAGGCGATAGTCTCTAAGAACATTAACCATGGTTGGCTAGGAGTCGCTGCTGGAATCAACAGCTGTTTTAAGCCCAATCAGCCTCTAAGAGTAGCGCCCAGTTTTGAGCTCTATAAAGAATTCAAAACTGAAAAAGGAAGAGCAGTAGTGGAACTCAGATATGATATGCTGGCAAAAGCAGCCAGCGCCTATCTGATATTCAATTACTAACGAAAAGAAATAAAGTTTACGAGTCGCGACAATTACGCGGCTCTTTTTTTATCCAAAAAGATATGCGTCTGCATATCTTTTTTCTAAACTATATTATTTAATCATCTTTGCTAAGTCACACCAGTGATATTCATACTTACCCCACCATCTGGAAGCGGCTGGGGAGGTTGAGGGGAGGACAAAAAGTTTAGTTTCACCGATGTCGTGGTTGCCAGGCTGTAATCCATAGTCAATCTTATCAACCCCTAAGTAGAGCTTAGCTGCTTGTTTGCCGTTGAAGGCGAGATATTTCGGTTGCCAACGGATAATGAATAGCATCAAGCGGTATCGCGCCTGCTTAACGGCTGCACGGTCTAGTTTAAGCTCATCGTCGTTACCGCACTGATCAACAATGAAGTCAGTTAGGCCAATTTTATGTTTGATCAATTGTTCGTAGCTGCTGTTTCTCTGTTTATGATCACTGGTTGGTACTATTGGTTTTCCAATAAATTTCTCTTTCAGTAATGTTGACCAGAATAGGTTCCGGGGGTTGCCATAATGATGCTCCATTTGCGCCGCTTGCTTTCCGGCAGCCATGCCACAAAAAACCACATTTAAGTTTTTGTCCGCGACTTCTGGCAAACATTTACTCTTTAGATAAGTTTGAGGGTCTGTCATATACAAAAAATCCCGCCAAAAGACGGGACGCAATTATTGCATTATTTTGATTGTATTTGTTTGGTTGTTCAGGCAAGCGCCCTCCCTGGTTCTTTGCGGGGCCCGCCGAATGAGTGCCGTCCCGTATAACATATGGTTATAGTTAACAATATTATATCATAATTTAGCAAATGAAAAGAGCCCTCAGTAAAAGGGGCTCTCTTTAGTAACTACGAGAACCAATCTGCTATCACCTTAGTGATGTCTTGGTTCAATTGTCGAACAATTGTTTCCTGTTCTGACTTGCTGAATTCGAGGGCTTGTTTTAGAACTTCTTTGAGCCGCTCTTTGTCTTCAGTAGAAAGGGAAGCTATTGATTGTCCGTTGCAGATGATTTCTTGGCGAATTAGTCGCCACACTTCTCCCCAATTTTTTTCTTTGAGATTTTTTTCTAAGTGGTCAACGTACGATTGCATTGTTTATGTTTGTTTCAGGTTCGTTTCTAAGTTGCGTATTTAGGGCAACGAAGGCGACAAAAGTCATTTCTTGGTGAAGAAAGCTGTGTAAACCGGCCGAGGTTATCGGCTGGAGGTCTTCTGAGGTGTTGTTTGTCCAACGAATTCCTCCGATTCGGTAATCAGTTTTAAGTGAAAAAGAATTTGCCATAATTGTAATTTCAGATTTTGGCATTATTTTTCCGCGACAGGCAAGATGGTATCGATTGATTTCTTCTTTAACAATACCGTTAATTTCGATTAGGCGACCGACACTAAGCGATGATAGTTTCTCTGTAAACCAGGGAAACAAATAACCTTCCAGAGTAAAGGGACGTTTCTTATCCGCTCTTAAGGTAAATGATTGATCTCGCCAACAGTCTTCACAAAGGATTGGCTTTTTACTTTGTTCTTCAACAAAGCGTGAAAGCAGAGTGTAGGTCATTACAATCTGGCGTAGAGCGGAACAGTTGTTCGGCTCCGGTAGGGCTGTAGAATAATAGTTAAAGAGGTCATCTTCTGCTTGTTTGGTGAAGCAAGCCCCTAAACCGAATTTATTCGTTAGTCTAAAGGATCCGTGGGCTGAAGATATTTCTTTCGCCCCGGATAGATGTTTTTTGAGTGCCCTTGGACTCTGGTTTAAGTAGTAATTCGACATAGACAACAGAAAGGAGTTGTCATGCAGGGTTAGGTCAATAATCATTTTTTTAAAATTTTTAAGGTTCGACATTGGGTTTGCAATGTTACTTTACAAGGTTTTTTCCTAAAGTGCAATTCGGCTCCACTTACTAATGAAAGTTGGTTTAAAATCTGCCAAATTTAGGCATTATATGATATAATAGGCGCATGCGCTACAAATTTTATACAACCTCTGGGAAAGCGTGGGATGGAATTTTTTCTGCCATTGATTCAGCTAAAAAATCGATCTACATTGAAATGTATATTTTTTTAGCCGACACAGGACATACTCATGATTTTCTCGGCAAGCTGGCTGAAAAAGCGCGCTCGGGCGTTTCGGTGATAGTGATTGCTGATGCTTATGGTAGTCTGGGCCTAAAATCTTCGGCGCTCACTCAACTAAAGGAGGCCGGAGCTGAATTTATCTATTTTTCTCATTGGCTTAAGCGCATGCACCGGAAGCTCGTTATCATTGACGAGGAAATTGCTTTTCTTGGCGGCGTTAATATCGAAAATAAAATACGATACTGGAACGATTTGCAAATAAAGTTGAAAGGTAGCGTCGTTAAACCCTTGCTACGCTCATTTGCGCAAACATATCGCAAGAGCGGAGGAAAGAACCAGAACATTTTGTCATATAGTAGCGGTCGACTAGTTAAAAAATTTAAGTCTTGGATAGTGGATAATTGGGAAGAGGAAGACAAAGAATATAATTTGAATAAGTACTATAAAAAAAAGTTGGAGCAAGCAACAACTAGCATTCGTTTAGTTACCCCCTATCTGTTGCCGCCCCGGTGGTTGATGGCGGCGCTTGATAACGCCGTTCGACGAGGCGTGAAAGTCGAAATAATTATTCCAGAAGACACAGACATTAAGGCTTTAAATAAAATTAACTACATTAATGCCTGTCGCTTAGCGGCGGTTGGTGTCGAGTTTTATTTTACGCCGCAAATGAATCACGCCAAGGTGATGATTATCGATGGCAAGGAAGCTTTAGTTGGTTCCCAAAATCTTGACATTCTTTCTTTTGGATTTAATTTAGAAATCGGCGTCTTTTTTGAACAAAAGGAAGCAGTTTCTGAGCTCGAAAAAATTGTAAATCAATGGCAGGCAGCGGCTCGCCGTCCTGATTTAAGTTTTAGGAAAGTGAGCTTAGGAACACGTTTGCTCATGTTTTTGTTCCGTTTCTTTTTCCCAATACTATAATTTATATACTGAAGATAAAAAGGGGGCTTTTGAGCTCCCTTGTTTTTTTGAGATTTAGGGAGTATAATGTACACGATTCGAAAAATAATTTATTTCTGAAAACATGCCCGAAAATTTCATCAAGATCCGCGGAGCACGCACACATAATCTCAAGAACATAAGCCTCGATCTGCCCCGTAATCAGTTAATCGTCGTTACCGGCCTATCCGGTTCGGGAAAGTCCTCACTAGCCTTCGACACTATCTATGCCGAAGGACAAAGACGCTACGTAGAGTCTTTATCTGCCTACGCCCGCCAATTCGTGGGTTTAATGGATAAGGCTGATTTTGATTTGATTGAAGGGCTTTCGCCGGCTATCGCCATCGATCAGCGAACGGTTGGTAATAATCCGCGTTCAACGGTCGGAACAATTACCGAGATCTATGACTATTTGCGATTGTTATTTGCTCGTGTTGGTTGGCCATATTGCCCGCACTGTGGAAAGCGTTTGAAGAAAACAGAAAAGAAAGGCAAGGGCAAGAAGAAAAACGATAATCCCTACCCCTATGCATGCCCCGAGTGTAGCTTTGTATTACCAGAGTTAGAGCCACGTCATTTTTCTTTTAATTCAAACTACGGGGCCTGCTTCCACTGCGGTGGACTCGGCACACGTACCGAAATTGACCCAGAGCTGGTTTTTAATTTAAAATTAAGCTTATTACAAGGAGCTATTAAACCGCTTTCGCATGCCAATCTTACCCAAAACAGCGCTCTGTTTACTCAGCTAAAGGAACTAGGTGATCGCTACGGTTTTTCTTTAGAGACACCTTTAAGTAGTCTTAGTGCCGCTCAGCGGGCCGCGATTTTAAACGGTGATAAGCTGTGGGTGGGCTTGAATACTGA
>PHAH01000026.1 GCA_002841655.1 Candidatus Falkowbacteria bacterium HGW-Falkowbacteria-2 | reverse complement strand
TTTTGGGGGTGATACTTACTGCTGTTTCTTGTATTAGCTCATCATTATCTTGTCCGACGAGACTGAATTCATTTTTCACCACTTCCGCCATGACGCTTCTTTTTTGTTTTCCAACAGCGGCGCTTGCTTGCTTTTTGTCAGTGAGATTAAGAAGGAGGGCGAAGAAGATTAAGATGAGGGCAGTGACATGAAAAGATTTCTTTCGGATTAACTCCATCTTGGATTGATTACCAAGATCATATTTCTTCACCCGGAAGATGAGGTAGTATAATTTAACGAAAGGGCGATAGAGTAGTAGTTTGCCTAACCAAAAAAGCGGCTGGAATACAGCCGGTATTACTTTGGCAATCACATCCTTTATTCCCATTACGATTCTAAGTCCAATCAGGAGAGTTTCGATTGCTATTTTCTTAAGTTTGCGGTTATTATTGGGAGCAATATTATTAAGTTTATGCTTATTTATACTATCATCTTTGCGCTTTTTGAGTCAATTTGCAGGTAACGCTTTTATTCTGATATAATGATAAAAAGCGTTACAATTAGCCAAAGATAATAAGCAATAAAATTATGTATAAACTTGTACTTCTGCGCCACGGTGAGAGTGTTTGGAACGAAAAAGGGCTCTTTACCGGTTGGACCGACGTTGATTTAAGCGAAAATGGTCTAATAGAAGCCAAAAATGCCGGGAAAAAGCTCAAAAAAGCCGGTTTTTACTTCGATGCTGCCTATAGCTCATATTTAAAGAGAGCCTTAAAAACGCTCGACATTGTTTTAGAGGAAATGGAACAGTTGTGGTTACCGGTGGCAAAAGACTGGCGTTTGAATGAGCGTCACTACGGGAACCTCCAAGGACTAAACAAAAAGCAGATGGCTAAGAAGTTTGGTGAGGAGCAGGTGAAAATCTGGCGACGAGGTTATGATGTCCGTCCGCCAAAGATTGATGCTAAGAACAAATTCAACCAGAAAGGTGATCCTAGATATCACGGTATTAAAGTGCCAGAAGGAGAAAGTTTGAAAGACGTTGTTGCGCGGGTCGCTCCGATTTGGGAGGGGGAGATATCGCGCTATGTTAAAGAAGGGCATCAGTTACTTATCGCCGCCTCCGGAAATAGCCTCCGGGCTTTAGTTAAATTGATTGAAGATATGCCTGAAGAGGAAATCGTTGAATTCAACATCCCTACCGCCATCCCTTTGGTGTATGAGTTTGATAAGAAGATGAGGCCAACGCATCGATATTACCTGGCAAGTAAGAAGGAATTACAAGCCGCTACTGCCAAGGTTACAAATCAAGGGAAAATAAAAAAATAAAAATGACTATCAAAAACCCTCCGTGAAGGAGGGTTTTTTGTTTATCACAGTTGTTAATTTCCGGGGACAATAGTAGTAAATGGTTTAGCATCGGGATAAGCTTTGTAGCCGTAGTCAGAGCAGAACTTCTTAATATTTTTGCTAAAATAATCTGGTTTAGCACTTTGGATGAGACCGACGAGGAAATAGTTGACTGACATCATCCAGGCGGCGCCGGCATTTTTAGGAGGATTGATAACTAGGCGATTACTAGAATTACCAAAATACTTATTTTCTTTAAAACTAATAACTAGCTCACTCTTTTCCCTAATAACGAACTTAGCATGTCTCGCTTCGCCGTCGGAGAATGCACGAATTGAAAGATTCGGTCCAAACAGTTCACTTTTCTTGATTTCAATCATCGGTGTAATCGCTGCCATTTCGTCTGGAAGTACGAAGGCGTATGCTTTATATTTCTTGAAATTGCTTGGCAATTTAAGTTTTAATATTGAGGCGGCGATGTCTGACGCTTTTTCGCCACCAGCGGCGAGTATCATGCCGAGGTAGGTAGATACGTTATAAGTATATGGTTCTGCCAGTTTTCTAAAAGAATGTACTTCATCGGCTAATTTCGCCGCGGTGGAACTAGGTGAGCAGGTGAGCAGAACCGTTTTTAGACCATTTTTTTTAGCTAACTTTATTTCCCAGATTGAATCTTTCTCGCCTGAAGCGGAAATAACAACGGCATGGGTTATAACCTTCGATTTAATTAGATCTTTATAGCGTTTAAATACTTCATCTACATTCGTTTCCGTTGCAAATAAGGCTTTTTGATGAGAAAACATGATTTGTCCCGCATGATAGGCATTACCACTGCCAATGACGAGCGGAAAAGCATATTTTTTCAGGTTTAAACGGGCTGGTTTTTCCTTCTGGAAAAAATCGAGCGCTTTTAAGACGGAAATGTTTAATGTTTCAAATTCCATATAATTAAAATTTTGCCTAATTTTATTGATGATTCCATTATAACTGATATTGATTTATATTTCAATTTAGGATAAAATGGGGGCGTAATTAACTAAGTTTAGAAATCTATGTCAGGACATTCTAAATGGGCGACAACTCATCGTCAAAAAGAACTCGTTGATGCGAAACGCGGAGCAATTTTTACAAAATTAGGTAATATTATATCGATTGCCGCTAAGTCTGGGGGCGATCCTGCCACTAATCCTTCTTTACGAGCGGCCGTTGACCGTGCGCGTGACGCCAGTATGCCTAAAGATAATATTGAAAGGGCAATTAAGAAAGGCACTGGTGAGCTAGGCGGAGATCAGGTTGAGGAATTATATTATGAAGGCATCGGGCCAGCTGGTGTACAAACAATCGTCAAATGCACGACTGATAACCGCAATCGCAGCGGCTCCACGGTGCGACATATCTTTACCAAGAACGGTGGTTCTTTTGGGGCTGTAATGTGGAATTTCGATCAGGCGGGCATTATTATGATTACTCAAGAAGAGCTTACGGCTAAGAAGATTGATTTCGATGAATTTGAACTCGAGCTCATTGATGGCGGGGCTAGTGACATCGAGCGAGCGGAAGAAGGAGTTACTATTTACACGGCTTTGTCTAATTTTCAAAAAATGCAGGACTATCTCAAATCTAAGGATATAAAAACCGAGTCGGCGGAAATCGGGTATGTGGCGAAAGAGAAGACAAGCTTTAATGAAGAAGATACGGCGAAGATTGAAAAATTCTTAGAAGAATTTGATGACAATGAAGATGTCAGTGATTACTATACAAATATCGCCGATTAATGTAGGGTAATATGGATAAAATAATAATGGGAATTGATCCCGGCATCGCGGATACCGGCTACGGATTTATTCGTGTAAGTGGTAGTAGGCTCGAATGTCTGGAGTACGGTTCAATTAAAACTCCGGCAGGACAAGAATTGCCATTACGTTTGCACGCCCTATTTAAAGAACTGCAAAAACTTATTAAGAAGCATAAGCCACAAGCGGCAGCTGTTGAGCAATTGTTTTTCAATAAGAATGTGCGCACGGCTTTAATTGTTGGTCAAGCAAGAGGTGTTGCCTTACTTGCCATTAGCGAGTCTGGTGTTCCGTTGCTCGACTTTACCCCGGCCCAAGTGAAACAGGCAGTTTCAGCTTATGGTCAGGCTTCAAAATTACAAGTACAAAAGATGGTGAAGATGATACTTTGTCTTCGTGAGTTGCCGCAACCAGATGATGCTGCCGATGCGTTGGCGGCTGCTATCTGCGGGGCCAACTATCGACCTCTAACAAAATAATTATGAAAAAAGCATTAAAGATAGTACACATCGCTTCGGAGGTGGCTCCTTTTTCTAAGACCGGTGGCTTAGGAGATGTCGCTCGTAGTTTGCCCAAGGCGTTAAAGCGCCTCGGACACGATGTTTGTATTATCACTCCTCTCTACGCGAAGGTGATTAATAAGGAGGAAAATAATTTAAAGCCATTATTTACGAATGTTAATTTACGCTTAAACTCAACCGATGAAATTATCGTTAATTTTTGGCAGGGGCAACTAATGGAAGGGCTGCCCGTGTACTTTGTTGAGTGCCAAAAGTATTTTTCTAAGCACAAGCGACTATATGGCTCGAGTCATGAGAATGCTCGTTTTTTAGTATTTAGTGTGGCGGCCTTAAAGTTGTTGTCAATGCTCAAGTTTCAAGCTGATATTATTCACTGCCACGATTGGCAGACCGGTTTGGTTCCTCATTTTTTAAAACATGATTTCAGATATTCAAAAACCCTAAAGAACGCCAAATCAATATTTACCATTCATAATCTAATCTTCCAGCTCGGACGAAATTGGTGGGAAGTGCCACTAGAGCATAAAGACTATGGTCGCGGACCAATACCTCATCTTGATAACCCCCGTTTAGAGACGGTGAATTTTGCAAAGAGAGCCATCCTTTCAGCTGATATTATTAATACCGTTAGTGAACAGTATCGCTCCGAAATCATGACGAAAAAATTTGGACAAGATTTGCATCGTATTTTACGCAATCGGTCTGATCGATTATTTGGTATTGTCAATGGGATTGATTATAACGCCTATAACCCAGAAAAAGATGAAGGCTTAACTCAGCGCTATAGTGCTAGCACCTTAGATAAAAAACTATCTGCCAAGAAAGCGAACAAGGTTGCGTTGCAGGCGATGGTTGGATTGCCGAAGGATTCTCTTGTGCCGATGCTTTGTACAACTTCAAGAGTAACTTTTCAAAAGGGATTCAAACTGATTTTAGAAATTATTCCGGCACTACTAAGACTGGATGTTCAGTTGGTGTTCATGGGTGATGGAAATAAAGAATATATTCAACCTTTGAAAAAGCTACAGAAGAAGTATGGGCGTAAATTAATTTGGTTGCCTTTCGACGGTAAGATTGAAACCTCTCTTTATGCATCCTCAGATTTATTTTTACTACCTTCAAATCATGAGCCTTGTGGAATAAATCAATTAATCGCGATGCGCTATGGTTGTGTTCCGATAGTGCGCGAAGTCGGAGGACTGTATGACACAGTTGAAGATTATAATCCAGCCACAGGAAGAGGAAATGGCTTTACCTTTGAACGTGAAGATGGTCTGGACTTCTTTGGCGCCATTATGCGCGCTCTGGAAAACTATCAGCATCGCGCCGCCTGGGGAGCTCTTGTCAGACAGACAATGAAGCAATCGAACAGTTGGGAAATTCCGGCTAAAAAATATGTCCAGCTTTATCGCCGGGCAAAAAAATAAACCCTATGCTTTGGATAAATTTCATACACTTATATCAACCAGCAAACAGTCCGGTCGAGAGAATAAAAGAGGCGGCTGATAAAAGCTACTACCGCTTAACACGTCTTTTGGAAGAAAATCGCGATTTGCATTTTACTGCTAATATCAGTGGCTGTTTACTTGAGCGCCTAGTTGAGAGCGGTTTTAGTGATTTAATTGAGCGTTGGCGTCGTTTAATTGAGGAAGGAAGACTGGAGATTGTGGGTTCAGCTGCTTATCACGGTTTCCTTCCATTGCTACCGGAAGAGGAAGTTTTTTATCAAATTAAAAGACAAGAAGAAATTGTTGCCGATATCCTTAAAGTTGATTTAAAGGGAGGCGGCTTCTTTCTTCCTGAGCTAGCGTATACTCCTGAGCTTTCTAAACTGATAAAAAAACTTGGTTATTCCTGGTTAATTGTTGATGAGGCTTCTTTGCCGGCAGGAGTTGTTTATGACGGGGGCACTTTAATTGATGGTAATAGCGGTATTACCACTATCGTTCGCCACCGTAATTTTTCCAATGCCTATGCCCCCGATTTGATTCAAGAACTAATTGGTCAGGATAAGGCTAATAAGACAATTATCACGGCGACTGATGCCGAGTTATATGGCTTAAGACACGAAGATCCAACCGCGGAGTTAGAAAAAATGGCAGCTTTAACTGAGCTGGAAACACAAACCGTTTCTACTTTTTTAAGTAAACAAATAGATTTAAAAAATATCACTCTTCAGTCAGCTACCTGGGAAACAAACTGGGAAATTGATAAGGGGCAGCCCTTCGCGGTTTGGAATGAGAAGGGAAACAAGATTCAACGTGGTTTATGGGAGTTAGCCTATTTCGCAATTAAGACTGGTCATAAATATTCGACTGATCAGAACTTCGCCGCCTATCGCTGGCATCTTGATCGGGGTTTGGCAAGTTGTATGTTCTGGTGGGCAAGCGGCCGCGACTTTTTTCACAACATGGGTCCAGTTGCTTGGAATCCTGACGAAATCGAAAATGGCTTAAATGACTTAATCCGCTCAGTCCGTTCTTTGCAGGATAAAAAAAGCCAGAAAGAAAAAGTAGTCGCTGAAAAACTCGTCGCTCGCATCCGCCAAAAAGTTTGGCAGAAGCACTGGCAAAAATACTTTTAATTAACAATTATATTCATCATCCGCTCGCTGCGGAAAACAATTTATGAACAAGATCTTAGCTCTGTTCCAGGAGGAGGAAGCAAGAGCCCTGTTAGAGAAAGAAGTATTACCTTTATACCCTGAGTTTGAAAAGATCGTTAGTGTTTCAATTAAGCCGTATAAGAGATTAGTTTGGGAGACAACATATCATGTTGTTATTTCCTATCGTGTTGTCTTTTTGAAGACCGACGCAACTGAAGAAAAAATACAGATTATCTGCTCAGCCCACAGTGAAGAGCCACGCATCCAAGCCTATCAAGTATTGAAATTTTTATGGGACAGCGGTTTGGGCGGAGAAGGCATTATTTTACCTCAACCATTATTTTACTCTGAATACTACAAAGGATTTTTTTATCGCGCCATCGAAGGCGATAATTTATTACATTATATTAAGGAAGGCAACCGAGAGGCGGTCGCCTTGAATACAGAACGAGGCGCTCAGATTTTAGCTCGACTTCATGCCTTGCCTTTGCCGGCTGATACTTCTATCTTCTCCGATAATAATCGTCGCTTAGTGACAGTTGTCCCGGGCAGCGAGGTGGTTATTCGTGAAATTAGAGCACGATTTAACGGTGAGTATGCAGACGATCTCGCAGTCTTTTATCAACGCTTTATTGCGCAAGAGGAGAACTTCCTATCCCTTTCAAATGAACGTTGGCTTATCCATGGAGATGCACATCCGGAAAATTTTATTGCCGTTGGCGAAGACAAAATTGGAATGATTGATTTTACTGATTTTTGCCCATCAGACTTTGCTCGTGATTTAGGCGCCTTCATGCAACAAATTGAATACAAGATTTTGCATTACTTACAAGACCAGGAATTCGCTACAAAAATGAAACGCCTTTTCCTTGACTCCTATCTTAAAGAGTCAGGTAGGGCGCTTGATGAAGCACTGCAATCTCGTATCGACTTGTATTATAACTTCACCTCTATCCGCACGGCTGGTTTCTATTTAATGAAGTTTAATAGTGAGAAAGAAAGAGCGGAAATATTAATAAAAAAAGTTAAAGAAAACTTTCATAATAATTGCCATGCTCAAGATTAAGAAGAAAGGTAACAAAATTAACGTGTTAATGTGCGCTGCGGAGTGTGTCCCGTTAGCAAAAGTTGGAGGACTCGCTGATGTTGTGGGTTCTTTACCCGCGGCTCTCACTAAAGAGGGAATAACAACGAGAGTGCTAATGCCGGCTCACGGAACAATTTCCTTAAAGCGCCTAAAAGCTCGCCGTATTATTGATTTCACCGTTAGTGCGAAGGGAAAGAAAGAAAAAGTTTTGATTTACGAAGCGCTAGTTGGTAAAACACGCTTTTATCTTCTGCATAATAAAAATTACTTTCGTGGGCATGTTTATGATGGAGACAATAGTGAAAAGTATTTATTTTTCTGCCGGGCAGCACTTGAGGCCATTAAATTATTACCTTTTAAGCCAGACGTAATTCATGCCCATGATTTTCACACCGCTTCTATTATCACAGAGCTAGGCGCCCTGAAAAGAAAGGAGCGACCGGGCCTCATCTTAACCATTCATAATTTAAGACATCAAGGGCAGACCGAGTTAGCTGGTCTTGTTGATTATGGTTTTAACCCTGATTCATTTCCTGCTAAGGCTATTACGGAAAAAAATAATAAACGTATTTTAAATATATTGGGAGCAGGTATTTTACGCGCTGATACCATCACTACAGTTAGCCCGAATTACGCCAAAGAAATTCTTACCCCTGAATATGGTTATGGCCTGGAAAAGATTTTACGTTTCCGCAGTAAAGATTTGGTTGGCATCTTAAACGGCATTGATGTGAAAGAATTTGATCCGAAAACGGACGTGCGACTCGCTCGGCAGTATAAAGCACAGACGGTGAAGACTGGTAAAAGTATTAATAAGGAGGCGGTTCTTTCTTATTTCAAAATGGAATCAAAGCAATTACCCTTGTTTGTCTTTATTGCTCGCTTCTCCGGACAGAAAGGTCTTGATTTACTAGATGCAAAACTACTATCCGCTCTTAATGAGCAGTATCCTTTTCAGCTTATTTTACTTGGCACTGGCGAAAAGCCGCTTGAAAAATTAGCGGTAGAAATAAGCGAGGAAATTGGCGAGCAAGCACGAACACTTGTGGCTTTTGATGAAACCTTGGCGCGCAGTCTCTATGCTGCTAGTGATTTTTTTCTGGTGCCTTCACTATTTGAGCCTTGTGGGCTGACGCAAATGATTGCTATGCGCTACGGATCAGTGCCGCTGGTACGAGCAACTGGTGGCTTGAAGGATACTGTTATCGACGGCCAAACCGGTTTAGTTTTCAAGCGTTATTCAAGCGAAGCTTTTCTTGCCAGTTTTAAAAAAGCCTTAGTGATGTATTATAAAGATAACAGGAAGTATGATTGCATACAGGCGAATTGTTTAAAACAAGATTGGTCTTGGGATGCATCGGCGCCTTTATTTGCGAAGCTTTATAAAAAGGCATAAATCTTTATGCTTTGCGCATAAACCCGCTCATTTGGTATAATGAATTCATGCTTAATTAACGTCGCCATAAAAAATGGTGCTTGATGTATGGGAAGAAAAAAGAAAAATAACAGCAACCCCTTTGATTCGGTGAACATGGACTTTAGTCTTGATGAGCGTGCTAAACGTAGTATTGGCATTGTTTTAGTTTTTGCCTTCGGTCTTATTTCACTGCTCGGGCTGTTAAACATGTCGGGGCAAGCGGGACTTTTCTTTTCTAAGTGGCTGACCCTTATTTTTGGTTTCGGAAAATGGTTAGTACCGATTATTTCACTATTTTGGGGTATCTTATTGGTGAGAAATAAGGTTGTCGATGTAAAGTTTACTGATTACTTCGGTCTCGGTCTATTATTTGTCTCCTATCAATCTCTATTTCATTTCTTCTTTGAGCGTGAAGACTGGCGCCAAAATGTCACTGATGGTATCGGCGGAGGTTTTGTTGGACTTTATCTCAGTCGTGGCTTTTATTATGCTTTTGGTTTCTGGGGAGGCGTAACCGTCATCGTTTGTCTGTTCCTAGTCGCCCTCGTTATTGTCTTTAACACTTCTTTATCAAAAATTATTGGACATGAAAGTCCATTTGCTTCAATTATTAAAAGAGTCGCGCAAGCTTTTAGCGGCGTCTTTACTGTTTCTCCAGAGAGAGAGGATGCGAGACGCGAGGCGGCTGAAATGATTGAGCGCGCCAAGGCCGAAGCTTTAGAGGCTTGGCAAAGTAAAACAATCGATGAAGAGTCTGGTGAGGAAGAGTCTGATGAAGATGTTGAGGCGGAAATCGCTGAGGTCCAAGCTAAGTTAGCAAAATCTGCACCTGAGCGTATTCAGGAAAAAATTGTTTGGCCGAAAAAGCGTTTCCGTATCGATTTGCCTCTTGAACTTTTGAATAACAAAACCGGCCAGGCTATCGGCGGTGACACTCAGGCCGGAGCCGCAAAAATCAAAAGGACCTTGGAAAATTTTGGTATTATGGTTGATATGGCTGAAACAAAAGTGGGCCCAACAGTCACTCAATATACTTTCAAGCCAGCTGAGGGCGTGAAAGTGTCTCGAATTATAACCTTAAATAATGATCTCTCCAAGG
>PHAH01000025.1 GCA_002841655.1 Candidatus Falkowbacteria bacterium HGW-Falkowbacteria-2 | reverse complement strand
AGGAAATGTTGACGATTAAGTCTGATGACGTCCCTGGACGCAGTAAGGCTTACGAAGCCATTATCAAGGGTGAAGAAATTGAGAAGTTAAATGTACCGGAATCATTCAACGTGCTTATCCGCGAACTTAAAGGCTTAGGCCTTAGCGTCGAACTTCTCGGCGGAAGCGGCGGAGGTGGCTTACCAGCATCTGAGGTTGTAACTGATCTCGACCTAGAAATTGCTGAAACGCCAAAGGATGAACGTTTTGATCATGACAAACCGGAAATAATTGCAGTCGATGACCGCGTAGAGACCCAGGGAGATAGCGAATAATTATCTAACTGGCAAAGGCTTTATCAACTTACCCTTAAAATATATATGTTGAATCCAATCAAAACTAGCGATTTCGACGCTATCCGTCTCAAACTCGCATCACCTGAGGAGATTCTTTCATGGTCTCACGGTGAAGTGATTAGACCGGAAACGATCAACTATCGTACGCAGAAGCCAGAAAAAGACGGTTTATTCTGTGAAAAGATTTTCGGTCCGACCAAGGATTGGGAATGCGCCTGCGGAAAGTATAAGAAAATCCGCTATAAAGGTATCGTCTGTGATAAGTGCGGCGTCGAAGTGACCCGCAGTGTCGTTAGACGTGAACGCATGGGACACATTTCAATGCAGATTCCTTGTACCCACATCTGGTTTTTACGCGGCATCTCTTCGAAGATCGGCTTATTACTCAACCTCGGTATTCAATCTTTAGAGAAAGTTATATACTTTGCCAGCTTCATTGTTACTGACGTTGATGAGGGCTTAAAGGAGACGACCTTAGAACAGATAAAGAGCGAGCATAAATCAAAACGCAAAAGTATTGAAAACGATTTTGCTCAGCAGGTAAAACGTCTCCAGGAAAAGGGAGAGGTGAAACCTAAGTCAAAAGAAGAAAAGGCTTTAGAGAAGGCTGAGAAGATTGAAAAAGGCGAGAAGGTAGAAAAGGCTGAAAAGAGCGAAGAGCACGTTACTTTAAAAGATCTTACCCGCGAACGCGACGAAAAGATTGAAAACCTGGAAGAAGATTTCGCACAGGTTACAAAGGAGTTAAAGGAACTTAAACCTTTACTTATCTTATCTGAACACCAGTATCAGAATTTAAGTTTGAAATTCGGTCATATTTTCGAAGCCGGTATTGGCGCCGAAGCTATTCGTCGCTTACTTGAACGTATCGATTTAACTAAGAGTATTGATAAGATTGAAGAGAAGCTTGAGGGCGCAGTTGATTCTAAGCGCGACAAGCTAGTTAAGCGATTAAAACTCCTTAAGAGTTTCCGTAACAATAACTTGCGTCCTGAATGGATGATTCTAACCACCCTACCAGTCGTGCCACCGGACTTACGTCCGATGGTGGCGCTTGATGGTGGTCGTTTTGCCGCCTCTGATTTAAATGATTTATATCGTCGTGTTATTAACCGCAACAATCGCTTAAAGCAATTAATTGATTTGAATGCACCCGAAGTTATTTGCCGCAATGAGAAGCGCATGTTGCAGGAAGCCGTGGATGCTTTGATTGATAACTCTGCTCGCCACACTAAGACTGTGACCGCTTCAACAGGTCAGAAGAGACAACTTAAGTCTTTAGCTGATGGCTTGAAGGGCAAACAGGGTCGCTTCCGTCAGAACTTACTCGGTAAACGCGTCGACTACTCTGGTCGTAGCGTTATCGTTGTTAACCCGAAATTGAATCTTGACCAGTGCGGTTTGCCGAAAATCATGGCCCTCGAATTATTCAAGCCATTTATTATCTCTCAACTGATTAAGCGCGAAATCGTCCATAACGTTCGCAGTGCTTCTCGCTATATTGAAGCTGGTCACGACGAAGTTTGGGATATTTTAGAAGAAACAGTTAAAGAAGCATACGTCTTACTGAATCGTGCTCCAACTTTACATCGCCTCGGTATTCAGGCCTTTAAGCCTATTCTGATTGAAGGTAAGGCGATTCAGATTCATCCGCTTGTTTGTACTGCTTTTAACGCTGACTTTGACGGTGACCAGATGGCTGTTCACGTACCGTTAACTAAGGAAGCTAAGCACGAAGCGGCAACCTTAATGCTTTCATCTCATAACCTCTTAAAGCCAGCTACTGGTGATCCTATCGTTGCTCCTGGTCAGGATATCGTTTGGGGCACATATTATATTACCCTGGAAGATCCGAAGATGAAGAATATTCCTGATAAGGATTTGCAGCATTTTTATGATGATAGTGACGCCTTACTGGCCTATGATAACGGTTATGCCAAGCTGCATGAGCCGGTTGTTATTAAGCTCAACGGCGAACGCATCCGCACTACTATCGGTCGCATGATTTTCAATCTCATCCTTCCAGAAAAACTTCGTTATATTAATGAAGTCGTCGGCAAAGGTAAATTGAAAGATTTAATTCGCGACTCCCTCCGTCTTTATACCGAAGAGGAAACTGTTAAATTTATTGATAATTTGAAGAATAAGAGCTTTACCTTCATTACGAAGTCTGGCCTCTCTTGGGGATTTGGCGATTTGCCGAGCTTACCAGAGAAGGATCGCTTAATTGAAGAAGCAAATAAGAAGGTTGATATCATTCAGGAGCAGTACGAAGAAGGTTTGCTGACTGAAAGTGAACGTCTCGCCAAGGTTATTGAGGAATGGACTAATACAAAGGATAAGGTAGCTGATGTTTGTAAGGCTGGTTTAGCTGATATTCTTCCTGTTTATTCCATGATTGATTCTGGCGCCCGTGGTTCATGGGCACAGCCAGTTCAGATTCTCGGCATGAAGGGTCTCGTGACCTCTCCGTCTGGCGCTATTATCGAATTACCAGTTAAGGGTAACTTCAAAGAAGGTTTCGGTGTACTCGAATACTTCATTTCCACTCACGGTGTGCGTAAAGGTCTATCCGATACCGCGCTTAGAACCGCTAATGCTGGTTATCTAACACGCCGTTTGATTGACGTCGCTCAAGACGTTATCGTTACCGAAGATGATTGCGGTGACAAGAAAGGCGTTACATATAATCGCGTTGAGGCCGATAAAACTGGTGAAGATTTCTATAAGAAAATTACCGGACGCTACCTTGCTACCGATGTTGATGATGAAAAAGGCAAGGCAATTTACAAGTCTGGAGATTTAATTACTGAAGAAGTTGCCAAGGACTTAAAACAGAAGAATGTCGGTATCCTCAAATTGCGCTCAGCTTTAAGCTGTCACTTACATAAAGGAGTTTGCGCCAAGTGCTATGGTTGGGACCTTGCTTATAACCGTGAGGTTAAGCTTGGCTCAGCTGTTGGTATTATTGCTGCCCAGTCTATCGGTGAGCCTGGCACTCAGTTAACGATGAGAACCTTCCATGCCGGTGGTGTGGCTGGTCAGGATGATATCACGCAAGGTTTACCTCGTGTTGAAGAAATCTTTGAAGCTCGCAGTCCGAAAAAGAAGGCCCTTATCTCCGATGTATCTGGAAGCGTCAAGATTGATTTCGCTCAGAAGACGATTAAGGACCAGGATGGCAAGGATATTATTGTTCCAAACCCACAGGCTAAGATTTTAAGCATTGTCTATCGTGGCAAGGAAGCGGAAAAATATTATTTCTCTGAGAAGATTAATGAAATGAAGTTGGCGACAGGCATGACCGCGAAAGATAAGAAGAAGCTTATCGTCGAAGTTCTAGTCAAGGACGGCGACAAGGTTTCTAAGGGAACAGAATTATTCAAGGTTGCCGCCGAAACAGTCAAAGCTAAGAATGGAGGCGTTATTGCCGTCAATGATAAGTATGTGAGCGTCGCTAAAGAGGTTGATAAGGTTAAAGAATATTCAATCTTGAAGGGAACCATGTTAATGGTTAAGGATGGCGATGCCGTTGAAAAGGGAACTCAGCTTACCGAAGGCAGTCTCGATTTACGTGAGTTATATAAACTGAAGGGCGAACTTGAAACTCAGAAATATATTATCCGTGAAATTCAGTATGTATATTCTTCTCAGGGGCAGCCTTTAAATGATAAGCACATTGAAGTCATTGCTCGTCAGATGTTCTCTCGCTTCTTAATTAAGGATCCAGGAGACACCGCAATGCTTCCGGGTGAAACAGTTGAGGCTGAAGTGTTTGAACACGCAAACTTGACCGTGAAGGTGCCAGCCAAGGGAGACCGGTTGTTAATGGGTATCACTAAGGCTTCACTCACGACCGACAGCTTCTTGTCAGCTGCCTCCTTCCAGGAGACACCGCGCGTCTTAATCGAAGCGGCTGTAAATGGAAAGATTGACTTCCTTGAGGGTTTGAAGGAAAACGTTATCATCGGTTGCCTTATTCCTGCTGGAACCGGCTATAAGGGCAAAAAAGTACGTGATGTTTACGAACCTATTCAGGCACAAGAAGAAAAGAAGAAATAAGTTTACTTCACATAAAAAATCTCCTCGGAAACGGGGAGATTTTTTTATGAAAATAAGCTGTTATTTTTGTGTAAATCTTGTATAATTAGTAATATGAGTGTCAGTTATGAGTCTGTTCAATTTTTATCTATTTATGGCTAACTTTAAACAAAGAACTAGACGCATCTGGTTGACTTTAATCGCTTTGATTATCGTTTTTTTTGCTTTCCAAATAATATCACCCTCCGGCCACTGGACTTGCCGACAGGATTTCTCTGTACGAGGTGAAAACTTATTCAATCGCACCTGTTTAGGCCAGGCATCTCCCGGAGAAAGAGTGGCTCGCGGCGCCGGGGGACCGCTACTACTGTTAGCTGATCCAGTATATCTTTCTGTGTTTGCGCCTCGTGCCTTTAGTCAGGCGGAGGTGACAATTGTTTATCGCCCGCACTTAAGTTCTTCAACACCCATTTTTGAAGCCGGGTTTTTAGCGGATTCTAAGTTATGGCGATATCGCTTGCAGCCCATCTATAATCTTTGGCTGGAAAAAGGATTATCTGATTGGAATGTGATTAAAGAAGATACACAGTTACTGTTTCAAAAAGAGAATCGCTTTACTTCAATTTCAGAGTTTTTAAATGAATGGCAGACTGGTGAATCTGTTTGTCAGTCAGTTAATTGTATTGGTACGTATAACGTCGACTTGCAGGACTACCCGCCGGTATTGAATCTCTCGACTCTGACCCAGGCAGATTCTAACACAGTCCTTCCGTATACTCTTCGCGGTGCTCATCAGTTTTATTTATACTTAAGCGGCAATGATTTAGAAGTGAGCGGAAGACTACTTGATCGTAATAATAATATTGAAAAGGATGATGCCGAATTTTTGATTTTCTCTGGTCAGAGGGCAATGGCATCGGTTAAAATTGAGGATGATAGGTCAGAAACAGAGATGAGCGGAGAAGATAGCGCACCTGAATCATTTCGTATTTCTCGTAATGATTTACAGCCTGGTTTATATCGTCTGGAGTTTAGAGCCAACGATGACTTGTCGCTAGAAAACCTAACTGTGAACTCAGCCTATTTATCAGCCATTAACAAGATCTGGCCCGACGGCGCAGATCCCGTTCGCCTATATTCAGATGCTCCTTATTTACAGGCTAAGGCAATTGATCCAGCAGTTTTACAGGATATAAGATTTGGTGAATCCATAATGGAGTTGAGTGAAATATATAAACAGCATGAAGTAAAGAGCAACCGTGCTGGTATCCAAACAATTGAATTGGCGAGTGGCGGTGTATTGCTGGAGAACAATGGTGTTTTCGCTGCTCAGGCCGAACAATTACTAAATCCAGAATATCCGCGCTTAGATCGCTTTGCTCCTCTTTCAGGACAACTCGATTATGTTTTTGCTGATTATCAGCCGGCGGAACAACTTGAGGATGGTTGGTTGAAATCGAGTGTCATCTTTGCCTCGGGTGATTTCTATCGCGAAAAAAGTAACTACAATTTGATTTTATCGGCACCAGGAATGCGTCTTGATAGTGGGGCTGGTGGGTTGATTGAAATTAAAGAGATTAGTGTCAAATTTTCTGGGAAGAATTTATGGGATAAGATTAGAGAGCTGATGTTAAATTTATAAATATGGAAAAGAAAGATTCAACAATCATAAATCCGAAAATTTCCGTTATAGTAAAAGAAGCTTTTTATTTCTTTTCAGCTTTATTAGTATTGGGCGCTATTGTCGAAACGCTATTCCCAGGCCTCTTTAGCTTATTTGTAAATGCGGCCTTGATAGCGGCCGGCTGGCTTATTTCTTTAATCTTATTATTACTCTATGTACGCCGGTAAAAAAATAATTGTAGTGTTGCCGGCTTATAACGCTGCCAGCACCTTAGAACGCACGGTGGCCGACTTACCTGAAATCACAGATGAGATTATTTTAGTAGATGATAAGAGCCACGACGAGACGGTCGCAGTGGCTAAGAGATTAGGGCTTACTGTCTTTGAGCATGAGCAGAATAAGGGGTATGGCGGTAATCAAAAAACCTGTTATCGCTTAGCATTGGAGCATGGCGCTGATATAGTGGTCATGGTACATCCTGATTATCAATATGATCCGCGCTTAGTTTCGTATTTCGCTTCGTTTATAGCAGATGACCACTTTGATGTGATGTTGGGTTCAAGAATCAGAACGCGCCAGGAGGCTTTGCGAGGCGGTATGCCGCGATATAAGTATTACTCTAATCGTTTCCTTACTCTCATTGAGAATTTAGCCACTGGTCGGAATTTATCTGAATGGCACACGGGTATGAGAGCTTATTCACGGGTAGTATTGGAAAGCCTGGATATAAATAAGATGAGTGACGATTTCGTTTTCGACTCACAAGCTCTATTGCAGATTTGCGCACGCAAGTGGCGTATCGGCGAAATTCCGGTACCAGTGCGTTATTTCCCCGAGGCCTCTTCAATTAACTGGAAAAGGAGCTTGCGTTATGGCTTTTCGACTCTTGGCTTAGCTTTAGCATATTTCTTTGGACATCGTCCGTAATATGAATTCATTTTGGCAAAAAATTAAAGAGCGTTATCGCTGGCGGAACTGGCATGCTTATTTAATATTCGCGCTTGTGCCCCTGCTTATGTACGGCCACAGCGTATTTTTTGATTATACTTATCTTGATGACCAGCGCTTGATTATGGAGTCAGCTGATATCTTGCAAAGAGCTGACCCGGCAGAGATTTTTTTAAACGATGTTTTTTTTGGAGCTGCTAAGTTTTACTATCGTCCGATTTTAACGTGGTCATTTGCGCTAGATTGGCATATTGGTGGTGGTAGTTTGAAGGTTTTTCATATCAGTAATCTCTTTTATCATATTGTCGCTGTCTGGTTGCTATTTAATCTACTACAGCGCGCACGAATTAGAAGGACGGTCGCATTTTGGCTTGCATTTTTCTTTGCCATTCATCCCGCTTTAACACAAGCGGTGGTATGGATACCAGGCAGAAATGACATCTTGACGGCTATTTTCATTTTTTCAACTCTAATATTTTTATCTCGTTGGTTTCGAGCGGAAAAGGGACGTGATTTGGGTTTCTCCTGGCTCTTTTTCCTGTTAGCTTTACTCACTAAAGAGACTTCAGCTCTTTTACCATTCTTAGCTTTGGGCTGGGTGTGGCTGTATGAGCGCCCCTTTTTTAGTTGGCTGAAGTTGGGATTAGCGGCTGCAGGCGCAACGGCTGGAGGAATTATTTGGTACTTGCTACGAGCGGCGGTACTTAATGGGGAGAGCAGTGCGATATTTGATTCGCTACTTTCAAATTTATTTTCGCCGGTGGTATACTTGGGCAAAAGTATCTTGCCCTTTAATCTTTCTGTATACCCAGTGCCAGCTGATACGACCTGGTTATACGGGATCGCGGCAACCCTGATGATTGGGGCGCTATTAATAATGGCGCGTCCCTGGAAATGGCAACGACTCATATATGGCCTATTATGGTTTTGGCCCTTGTTGGTGCTAGGATCGTCTCGTCCTGACTCTGATTTGTATCGCAACTTCATGGAACATCGCCTCTACGTGCCGATTTTTGGACTATTACTCATTCTTGGAGAAAGCGAAGGCTATTGGTATCGTCTTAATGTCGAATGGCGTCGCCGGTTACTGGGATTAGGGGTGATTATTCTACTGTTACTAGCCTGGCAGCACAGTGGCAACTTCCGTAATCGTTTAGCTTTCTGGGAGCATGCGGCTAAGACCTCACCTCACTCACCTTTAGTGCAACGTAATCTTGGGGCGATGTATTATCTTGACGGGGACGCCATCGCTGCTGAGTATCGCTATCGTGAGGCTCTGCGTCTTAATCCGCAAGAACCAATGGCTCACAATAATCTGGCAGCTATTTATATTGATCGTGAAGATTGGTGGCGAGCAGAGATTGAGTTAAAGAGGGAACTTGAAGTTAACCCAGGCTATGATGTCGCCTATTTTAACCTAGGTCGTGTATACTATCATAAGAGAAGATATAGCGAGGCAGCGAGGCTCTGGCAAGAAACCCTGCGGGTCAATCCGCGCCATACAGAAGCCGCGCGCATGCTTGATCAATTAAAGCAAGAATAATTATGAATGTATTTCTTAGTCGGCTGGTAAACCGTCCCATGAGCAATATAACTAGTGCTGCCTTTTTGGTGGCAATATTTTCAATCGCTTCGCGCCTACTTGGGGTTGTCCGCGATCATATCTTGGCTGGAAGGTTTGGAGCCGGAGAAAGTCTGGACATCTATTATGCCGCTTTTCGAGTCCCGGACTTTATTTTTAATTTATTAGTTCTAGGTGCCTTGTCCGCCGGCTTTATCCCAGTATTTTCTGAGATGATTAAGAAAGCAGAGAGCGGAGCAGAAGACAGGGAAAAACTTGTTTGTTTGGCGAGTAACGTCTTTAATGCTTTAGTGCTTTTATTACTTGGGCTTTCCGTTGTCGGTATTATTTTTGCTGAGCCACTCACACGCTTTGTCGCTCCCGGATTGAGCTTTGAAGCACAACAACAGGTTGCCAATCTTAGCCGCATCATGTTTTTATCACCCCTGTTTCTTGGTATGTCTGGAGTTCTTGGTGGCATCCTTCAGAGCTACAAGCAGTTTTTTGTTTATTCCTTGTCACCGATATTTTATAATGTCGGCATTATCATTGGTGCCTTATACTTGGAACCAGCCTTAGGTCTTGCTGGGCTTGCCTGGGGCGTAGTGCTCGGGGCTTCTATGCATTTTGCGGTGCAGGTGCCGGCTGTTTTCCGTCTGGGCTTCAGCTATCGGCTAGTTTTAGATTTCGCTGACTCCGGTCTTCGCCAAATTGCGCGGATGATGGGACCACGAACCTTAACTCTAGCGATTACTCAAGTTAATTTATTGGCGATGACAGTGTTGGCGTCCACACTTGAGTCTGGCTCGTTGTCGATTTTTAATTTAGCTAACAATTTACAGTCATTTCCTTTAGGCGTTTTTGGTATTTCCTTTGCGGTAGCAGCCTTTCCGTTTCTCTCGGAGAATGCCTATCGTATTGAAGAGCTAAAAAGTCGCTTCTCTTCAACTATCAGGCAAATATTATTTTTTATTATCCCGGCATCAGTTTTGTTAATCACTCTTCGCGCGCAGATAATTCGCGTTATTTTGGGAAGTGGAAATTTTGATTGGAATGACACGATATTAACGATGAATACTTTAGGATTCTTTGCGCTTAGTTTGTTTGCGCAGGCTACCATCCCGTTACTTGTGCGCGTGTTTTATGCACGACGAAATTCTTGGACCCCATTCTTGCTGAGCATGGCTTCGGTCGCTCTGAATATTATCCTGGCGTATGTGCTGAGAGGCTACTTCGGTGTTGCCGGTTTAGCTTTAGCTTTCTCGATTGCCAGCATTTTCAATTTTATGTGTCTTTGGTTGTGGCTATACTATCAAGTCGGTTCTTTGGATCTTGATAAGATATTCGTTTCCGTTACTAAGTTCGCAGCCGCCGCGATTGGTGCCGGGGCGATGGTGCAGTTACTCAAGATTGCAATTTGGCCCTTTA
>PHAH01000024.1 GCA_002841655.1 Candidatus Falkowbacteria bacterium HGW-Falkowbacteria-2 | reverse complement strand
GACATCGAGGTGCCGAACCAGGTCGTCGATGTGGACTCTTGGACCTGACTAGCCTGTTATCCCCGGAGTAGCTTTTATCCGATGAGCTTCCACCATCCTATATTGAATGGTCGGATCACTAAGTTCCGCTTTCGCGACTGCTTGACCGGTAAGTCTCGCAGTAAAGCTGGCTTGTGCCTTTACACTATCTCCCGGGTTTCCATTCCGGGATAGCCAACCTTTGTAAACGCCTCCGTTACATTTTGGGAGGCATCCGCCCCAGACAAACTACCCACCAGACACTGTCCCTCGTAAAACGAGGTTAGAATTAAAAATATACAAGGGTGGTATCTCACTGGCGCCCGAAGGCTCCCACCTATTCTGAACATGCATATCCCTAATTCAATATCAAGCTGTAGTAAAGCTTCACGGGGTCTTTTCGTCCGACTGTGGTTAACGAGCATCTTTACTCGTCTTGCAATTTCACCGAGTCCTTCGCTGAGACAGTGCTCAAGTGGTTAAGCCATTCGTGCAGGTCGGAACTTACCCGACAAGGAATTTCGCTACCTTAGGACGATTATAGTTATCGCCGGCGTTCATCCGCGCTTGGATTCAAAGCTTCGCACCGAAGTGCTAACCTCTCCTCTTAACGTTCGGACACTGGCCAGGCTTCACCCTCTATACATCCTCTTGCGAGTTAGCAGAGAGCTGTGTTTTTGATAAACAGTCCCTTGAGCTCTTTAGCTGCGGCCCTGCTTGCGCAGGGCAGGCCTTATCTCGAAATTACGGCCGCTGTTTTGCCGAGTTCCTTAGCGAAGGTTCTCTCGTACACCTTAGGCTTCTCGCCTCGTCTACCTGTGTCGGTTTACGGTACGGTTACTGTGCCCTTAGCCCTAGAAGTTTTTCTCGTCGATTCCGCTACTTGATTGAATCCGTCTTGCGACTTCATCTTTAGGCTGAATCTTGAAGCTGTTGGCCCGGATTTGCCTAGGCCGCTTCTTGAAACCACCAGCGGACATACCATAGCCCGCTCAAACTTTGGAACCGCGTCCCTCCTTCGGAAAAACACAGTAGTACTGGAATATTAACCAGCTCTTCCATCGGTTACACTAACACTACATTAGTTACACCTTAGGACCGACTAACCCTGGGTCGATTCTCGTTGCCCAGGAAACCTTAGACTTTCGGTGGGCGGGATTTTAACCCGCCTTTTTGCTACTCATGCCAACATTCTCACTTCTCTCCGCTCCACCGGGCCTCACGGCACGACTTCAACGCTGAAGAGAATGCTCCTCTACCACTCTTAAAGTAAATTAAGAGTTCACATCTTCGGTACTATACTTAGCCCCGGTAAATTTTCGGCGCGAAACAACTTGATTAGTGAGCTATTACGCTATCTTTAAAGGATGGCTGCTTCTAAGCCAACCTCCTAACTGTCGTAGTCACAACACCACCTTTTACACTTAGTATAGATTTGGGGACCTTAGATTGTGATCTGGGCTGTTTCCCTTTAGACCAATGAACCTTAGCGCCCATGGTCTGACTCCCGAGCTACACCAATGGGTATTCGGAGTTTGATTGAAGACGGTATCTTGCGACCCGCCCTCATCCAGTGCTCTACCCCCCACTGTCAGCGCTCGAGGCTAGTCCAAAAACTATTTCGAGGAGAACCAGCTATTGCCGAGTTCGATTACAATTTCTGCGCTAACCACATCTCATCCCCGAGTGTTGCACGGCTCGTGGGTTCGGTCCTTCCTTTGTCTTTCGACAAAGTTCAACCTGGACATGGTTAGATCACCCGGCTTCGGGTCTTGTCCATGCGACGTGTACTTCACCTTAACGCACTAAATAAATTTAATGCGTAAAAGTGAAGCACAATGCGGGCTATTAACCCTCGCTTTCACTACACATACTCTCCGGAGGAGATTATGTAAGCCACATAGAACAAACTCGTTGGCTCATTCTTCAATAGGCACGCCGTCACCCAGTAAACTGGGCTCCGACTCTTTGTAAGTATATGGTTTCAGGTACTATTTCACCTCCCTCTCGGGATGCTTTTCACCTTTCCCTCACGGTACTGGTTCACTATCGATCATAAGAAATATTTAGCCTTGGGTCATAGTCGACCCTGATTCATACGGGATTTCACGAGGCCCGCACTACTTAAGAACAACGCTGCAGAGACTTAATTCTTTTCGCTTACAGGGCTATCACCTTCTCTGGCTGAGCTTTCCAGCTCGATTTTGCTAAGAATTAAATTTTATGACTCTACTCCGTCCAATCTAGAGGACAGACACGTTGCCTTGCAACCCCTGCGGAACATATAGCTCTAGAACTTTCTGATTCCTTACTAGTAAACTAGCTTGAAATCTCAGTTCGGCAGGTTTAGGCTCTTCCCCGTTCGCTCGCCACTACTAGGAGAATCACTATTGTTTTCTTTTCCTCCGGCTACTAAGATGTTTCAGTTCGCCGGGTCTTCCACCGAGTCCAAAAGAGGTCTCGGTTACTCCGTCAACAACGGAGCGGGTTTCCCCATTCGGAGATCTGCGGGTCAAAGGTTGCTTGCCACCTCACCGCAGCTTATCGCAGGCTGCTACGTCCTTCATCGGTTTCTTATGTCTAGGCATCCGCCATATACTCTTTACGAGATTTTCCCACACTCTTGCTTTCAAAAGTGTCACGCATTCCTTCGCGAATGCGATTTTTTTTGTCTGTTGCCCGGAAATTGCAAAATAAACCGACAACAGACAGTTCGCTTTTTCGAAAAAAAGCGACAAAAAAATATTTAAGTGTTAATGGACAATTAAATATTACTTTGCCACTACCAGTAAACTGATAGAGGCAAAGATATATTTAATCGATAACTTATTTTAGAGGTTCAAAAAACCGCGGGGGCCGCGGTTCAAAATAATCGCAAAAGAGCAAATTATTCTATAACCGCTTGAGTTTGCACTCTCTAAAATAAATACGCATAGGCATTTTTTAAAACTGTTTACAATTATAGGGTATTTAAAAATAATGTCAAGCCCTTTAAATACCGCTTATTTTAACGATTTTAAGCCTAAATTATATGCTTCCGTCTTTTGTTTTTCGGAATAAGCATTTATGACTCTAAAAACCCGGATTCCTCCATATATTGAAGAGCTGTGCTCTTGTCAATCTCACCTGCCTGATATAGCTGCTTGAGATGACGATCGAGCGTAGTCATACCGTTTTGGATGTTGGTTTCAAGCACGGTTTTGATTTGAGCAATCTTATTTTCCCTAATAAGATTAGCAATAGCATTATTTCGGAGCATGATTTCTCGAGCAGCAATCCGCCCCCCGGACAATCGTGGCAACAAGCGTTGCGAAATTACTGCGCTCAATATAATGGAAAGCTGAGAACGAATCTGACCTTGTTGATGAGCCGGGAAAATATCAATAATACGATCAATTGTCTGCGCCGCGCTATAAGTGTGTAAAGTCGCTAAAACCAAGTGCCCGGTCTCAGCTAAAGTAATCGCCGTCGCAATCGTTTCTAAATCACGCATTTCGCCCACCATGATCACATTTGGATCCTGGCGAAGAGAGTGTTTCAATCCTTCGGCAAAGGAAGTCATATCATCTCCAAGTTGGCGCTGTGAAATAACGCTCTTATCAGACGTAAATAGATATTCAATCGGGTCCTCAAGAGTAATGATATGAGCAGCGCGAGTAGAGTTGATGTGATTGACCATTGCCGCTAAAGTCGTTGACTTACCACAACCAGTCGGTCCCGTTACTAATATTAAACCCTGAGGCAAATCTAATAATTCTCGGACAGACTCCGGCATGCCGATTTCTTCAAGTGTGGGCTTACTATCGTCAACGATTCTTGCTGCCACTTTTAAGTGACCTCTATCAAAGGCGAAATTGACGCGATAGCGATAAGGATCAATTGAAGCGGCAGCGTCTAAATCACGATCTTCTTGAAGACGCTGACGTTGCGGCGCATCAAGTAAGGCTTTTACAGCCTGATCTAAATCAATATCAGCTACAGCTGGAAGTGCTGCGCCATCAAGCGTAAAGGGTTTTAATTCGCCGTCATGGCGAACCATTGGCGGTAGGCCGAAAACTAAATGTATATCTGAGGCCTTTTGCTTAGCAGCTTCACTTAGTATTTTCTTAATATCCATAGCTCTACCAATTAAGTAATTTCAAACCTTTAGCAGCGGCATCTACTTGCGCCTCCTGCTTAGATGATCCCTGGCCCGTCGCAATTAGTTCATCTGTCAAATAAAGACCAACCGTAAAAAGCTTGGCATGATCAGGACCTTCTTCAGCTAGTATATCATAGCGCGGAGTAACACCTCTCTTTTCCTGAGCCTGTTCTTGAAAACGGGATTTAGGATCTAGGTATGCTTGCGTCTTCAATATCTCCGGAAGTTTAGTGATGATGCGATCAGAGATAAATTTCTTAGCTCGTGGTAGCCCTTGATCAAGATAAATTGCGCCAATCAGTGACTCCACTGCATTCGCTAAAATATAATGTCTTGATTTCTTGTCTTTGTCCTTAGCTTCCCCGCGTGACAGATATAAATAGTCTTCAAGACCAATTTCCATAGCGATGACGTATAACATTTTCGCATTAACCAGGGCGGCCCGCCAATTCGTTAAATCACCCTCGGGCATATCTGGGTAATTTAAGTAAAGATGTTCGGTAACAACAATTTCTAACACCGCGTCACCTAGAAACTCAAGACGTTCATTATGACCACCAGCAAATTCTGGATGTTCATTTAAATAGGAGCGGTGCACCATGGCCTGACGCAAGATGTTCGTGTTTTTGAATTTGATTCCTAAGATTTTTTGTAAGTTTGCCAGCTCGGGCATAGATTTATTTACGGAACGATATCGTCACGACTCCTCATTTGGAGGCGCGACCAGGTCGTTTCGCAACTGTTAAATAAAGCCCGCGTCAAAACGCGGGCGATATATCATTCAATATTATTCTTGTTCAATCGTCGGCGCATCAGAAACATCTTCAGTCGGAGCTTCACCTTCCGCCTTAACTTCTTCAGCAACAGTCTCGCCGGCCTGCTCTTGTTTCTTGTCCCAATGGTTATCGCGTTTTCGTTTTTCTTCTTCAGGCCAGTCATTATATATAGCGCCTAATACACCGTTTACAAATTTACCCGAGGCGTCACCACCAAAACTTTTCGCCACTTCAATCGCTTCGTTAATCGCAACTCGCGGTGGGATTTCAGTATATACAAGCTCAAAGATGCCCAGTCTCAAAATATTGCGGTCAATTGTGGTGATTTGATCTAACGGCCACTCTGTCGCAAAACGAACGATTAAAGCGTCAATTTCCGGAAGATGATCGGTCACTCCCTTCACTAAATCACGAACAAAGCCACCGTCATCAAAGTTAGGCGCGAAATTTTCAAAATTATCGTGCATCAATGACTCGGTGCTATCTCCGTTCTTACCGTTAAAGTCCCAGGCAAACAAAGTCTGTAAAGCGATTGTTCGGGCTAAGTGACGGTTGGACATAGGGTTTTATTTTTTTGCTTTAGCGGCTACAGTTGCAACCTTCAAGACCTGGCGTCCGCGGTAAGTTCCACAGAAAGTACAAACAGTGTGAGGCAACTTTGCCTTCCCACACTGAGCACATTTATTCAAAGCGGTCTTTTTTAAAGCTTGGTGCGCACGATTAGTTCTGACGGCGCTACTAGATTTCCTTTTTTTGGGGTTAGCCATATGTTTAGTTTTTTGTGTAATGTAGAGAATTTAAATCTAATTCCTCTATTATTTAGTTTATCTGCTTTTAGTATAGCCAAAAAACGATAATAGTCAAATATTCGTTTTTAGGCAAGAGCGGGACTTGGGCTTGCCGGGCCGACGATGGCCTCAAACTCTTCTTTTTCCAATGTTTCTTTGTCCAAAAGGGCGGCAACGACCTTTTCCAGTTTTTCACGTTGAGCCTTGAGGATGGCTGAAGCTTTATCGGAAGCTTGGCTTATATAAGAATAAATTTCGTGATCAATTTGCTCGGCAATCTTCTCACTGTAGTCCCTTTGTTCATGAATTTCGCGGCCCAGGAAGATCATTTCTTCTTTTTGGCCGAAGGTGCGCGGCCCCAGGACGTCACTCATACCGTAATCGGTAATGAGGCTGCGAGCAACACTGGTAGCGCGCCGTAAATCGGAAGTAGCGCCAGTAGTGACCTCCCCAAACACTTCCTTTTCGATTAAATGTCCGGCCAAGAGAATGGCGATATCATTGACAAAATCGGATTTTGATTGGAAATAGCGGTCTTCAGTTGGAACCTTTAACGTATATCCGCCAGCCTGACCACGAGCAATAATGGAGACTTTCTGAACAGGATCACTATTTGGTAAGAAGTGAGCGACCACAGCGTGGCCAGCTTCATGATAGGCAGTGATTTTCTTTTCCTTATCATTAATAATACGGCTTTTACGTTCTGGACCAATCATCACTTTTTCGATTGCGGAAAATAATTCTTCCATGCCAATCACTTTCTTGTCCTCACGGGCAGTGAGAATAGCAGCTTCATTTAATAAGTTTGCTAAATCTGCACCGGAAAATCCAGGTGTTCTTTCAGCAATACGTTTTAAATCAACTTCTTTAGCTAATGGCTTTTTCTTTACATGAACTTTTAATATCTCTTCACGATCTTTTAAGTCGGGGCGATCAATTACTACCTGCCTATCAAAACGACCTGGGCGAAGTAAAGCGGGATCAAGCACATCGGGACGATTAGTGGCGGCAATGACAATGACATTCTGCGTTACCTCAAATCCATCCATTTCAACCAATATCTGATTTAGCGTTTGTTCTCTTTCATCATGGGAACCACCAAGACCGGCACCGCGACGTCTTCCGACGGCGTCAATTTCATCAATAAAGACGATACAAGGAGACTGTTTCTTAGCTTTTTGAAATAAGGAGCGGACACGAGAAGCGCCGACACCGACAAACATTTCCACAAACTCAGAGCCAGACAT
The DNA here is from genome assembly GCA_002841655.1 of Candidatus Falkowbacteria bacterium HGW-Falkowbacteria-2. Lineage (GTDB taxonomy): Bacteria > Patescibacteriota > Patescibacteriia > Patescibacteriales > UBA12465. Next base: position 3,055 of record PHAH01000024.1, on the reverse strand, counting down.
ATGAAAGAAAGGGACGCCAGCTTCACCAGCAACAGCGCGAGCTAACAATGTCTTACCCATGCCAGGACCTCCGAGAAGTAAGACGCCGCGAGGGATACGCGCACCGAGATCGATAAACTTACGTGGAAAACGTAAGAACTCAACCACTTCGTGCAATTCTTCTTTGGCCTCCTTTGCACCCGCCACATCCGCAAAAGTAATTTTTTCTTTATTACCTAAATCAAACTCCTTGGCGTTAGACTGACCAAAACTCATTGCCTTCGAATTCATACCCTGCGCACTGCGCATCATGAAGAAAAATAGTAACCCGATTATTATTAACGGCAAGGCGAAGGGCAAAATTGCACCGAGCCAATAACTAAAGCCTGATGGTTCTTCAACGTTGATGGCTACTCCCTGAAGTTTTTCAGCACTGATTTCGAAATTGCTTAATAATGTGGACAGACTTTCTCCGGTTTCTTTTTGAACGGTCTGAGTTGTGCCGTCTTTGAGCGTTACCTCGATTTCATTACCGCTAACCGACATGGAAGAAACCTGTTCCTGATCAATTTGCGAAATCAAGGTCTCAATTCCGACCTTGGTAGTCCCGTTCATTTGGGAAAAGGCAGAAAATATCGCTGCAATTACCAAAAAAACAAGGAAAAACAAGGCAAAATTCTTAAATAAACTTTTCATATTTTTTCGAAAATAGGCTCATTTTTATCTAGTATCGTAACCCTTATTATATAACGTATTGATGGTTTTGGCAAGACTAAAGCGCTCCCCCGAAATGGAGGAGCGCTTTATATTCTGAGCCTGTATTTTCTTACTCTTTAGTATCTTCTTCCTTAACCTCTTCAGTCTTTTCTTCTTTAGCCTTAGCCTTCTTTGTTTCTTTTTCAGTCTTTTCTTCTTTCTCTTCAGTTTCTTCTTCCTTTTCAGCCTTAGCCTTAGAAGCACGCTTCTTTGGAGCAGCCTTTTCGCCACCCTCGTCCGCTAGCTTTAAGCCGAGACGATGTTCAGATGGAGAGATGCTAACGATTTCGAAGTCACGGGTTTCACCAGCCGCGAACATTTCGCCAATCTTATCTTTAGCAGCAATGCTTAACTGGCTAATATGAGCGAGTCCATGGATTTCTTCATCAAGCTTAACGAATAAGCCGAAAGGATTGATTTTCACAATCAAACCTGAAACAGTCTGACCAATGCTATATTTTGCACTAGCTGCCTGCCATGGATCCTTCTGTAGTTTCTTGGAGCTTAAGAAAATCTTGCTACCGTCAATACTGACGATTTCAGCTTTGATATGATCACCAACCTTGAAGAGTTCGCTTGGTGAATCAATGCGCTGCCAAGCAATTTCAGAGATGTGGATTAAGCCTTCCATACCATCGTCAAAATTCAAGAAGACACCGAAACTGGTAATAGCGGTTACGCGGCCATCAACAACCATGCCGACGCTATAGCGATCAAGCGCTGGCTTCTGTTTCTTATTCCAAACATCCTTTTCACTGAAGATGATCTTATTTTCATCTTCATTTAAAGTGATGACATTAACTTCAAATTCCTGACCAACAAAAGTCTTCAATTTTTCTAAGATTTTGCTCTTGTCGCCGCCGCTGATGCGAGGATAGTTTTCTGGAGCAAGCTGAGAAACTGGCAAGAAGCCGTTAATCTGACAATAGCGAGCAAGTAAACCACCCTTATTAGCATCGATGATGCGAATCTTAACGGTAGTTCTTTCCTTGAATGATTCACGTAATTGGTTCCAGGCCTTTTCCTGGCCAACTTGGCGGAATGACAATTCAAGACGGCCGGATTCATTTTCTGCTTCAATGACAGCCGCTTCTACCTGATCACCAGGTTTGAGGTGTGCGTATTCATCTACTTCAACATACAGTTCTGGACCACGAACGACACCCATTAAGACACCATCAATATCAAGGATTACCTCAGACTTTGAAGCCGTGATAATTGTACCCTTAATAATGTCGCCAACTTGTGGGACATTTACTCCATCTTTTTCTAACAAGTCTGCGAAGACGCTAGACTGTGATTGATCTTTAGACATATAACAAAAAAAGATACTTAACCGCCCCTTTCAGGACAGCCCCTCAGCCACCTCCGGCCCGCCCGCGTGGCGACAACCATATATCTGAGAGAATTTATAACAGGTGAGTATTCATTTTTACTGCGTTCATCTTATAACAAAAACGGGAAAGAGTCAAGATTGACCCTTCCCGTCTATTTGTTTGAATTTAGGTTTTTTTAGACTTTAATAACTACCGGCAAAACCATTGGTCGGCGCTTAGTAGCGGTGAACAAGAACTGTCCGACATCATTTCTGATTTTGTTCTTAATAAAATCATCATCCGCTGGAGTCATTGGATTCTTATCCTTCACTATACTCTTCACGCGTGATCGTGTTTTTTCGATTAAATCACGACTTTCTTTCATATAGATGAAGCCGCGGGAAATAATATCGGGATTACCAATGATGTTTCCAGTCTTCGCGTCGATTGTGGCGATAATAACAATCATGCCGTCTCCTGCCATCATTAAACGATCACGAAGCACAACTTCGGAGACGTCGCCAACACCAAGACCGTCCACCATGACGTAGTCGGTTGGTACTTTTTCTTTGGTCAAAGAACCAACAGCCTGGCCTTGAGAATTTTTCTGAAACAAAACAACTTGTCCGTTATCAGCAACAAATATTTTATCCTTAGTAATACCAACTTGTTCTGCTAATTCAGCGTGAGCACGTAACATATAGTGATTAGCTTCGATGGGCATGAAGAACTCAGGCTTAATTAAGCGCATCATTAATTTCAGATCTTCGGCTTTGGCGTGTCCACCAGCGTGGATATCAAGCATTCGATAATGAATAACCTTGGCTCCTTGGCGGACAACCATATCCATTAAGTTCTGAATGGAGCGTTCATTTCCAGGAATAACTGAAGATGAAAATAATACAGTGTCACCAAACTTAAGGCTAACGGAGCGATGCTCACCATTAACAACACGGCTTAAGAAAGCGTTATCTTCGCCCTGGGCACCGGTACCAATAATCATC
>PHAH01000023.1 GCA_002841655.1 Candidatus Falkowbacteria bacterium HGW-Falkowbacteria-2 | reverse complement strand
TAAATTTAGAATACAAAAGGAAGAGGCGTCCTCGGCGGGCGTTCGGCGTATTAAGGCCGTTTTAGAGTAATATAAGCAGGGGTAAAATTGATCGTCTTAGGCAGATATAACGCCCTTGACAATTTATGGCCCTATCTATATACTATTGCCATTGAGAGTAAAAAGATTAAAGTGTGTAATATCTCTAAAAATTTTGATAAGGCTCAATTAAGTCTTTATCAAATTTTTTTGTGTTAATGTCAAAAGGTAATAAAAACAATCAGGAAACAGCCGAGACTTTGAACGCCAAGGACTTTTTGGAGATGCAAGGCGAAGTCTTAGAGTTGATGCCGGCAGCGACTTTCCGCGTCCGTTTGGATAGCGGTCACGAAATCTTAGCTCACCTATCAGGTAAGATGAGAATGAATCGCATCCGCTTACTTCCTGGCGACCGCGTGCGCATGCAGATGAGCCCCTATGATCTGACTAAAGGTCGGATCGTCTTCCGCCTCTAATCACCGTCGCCCCCACTAAATTTGGATTTAACCCAACCCTTTATAAATTTTTCACCACATTATGAAAGTACGAGCGAGTGCCAAAAAAATCTGTAAGGATTGCAAGACTGTCCGCCGAAAAGGCCGCGTGTATGTAATCTGTAAAAATCCTAAACATAAGCAAAGACAAGGATAAATTTAAGTATAGGCTCGGCCGAGACGGCCGCCTAATTATTATTATGGCTATAAGAATTGCGGGTGTAAGCATTCCCAACGATAAAAGAGTAGATATCTCTATCACCTATATCTTCGGTATCGGCAACAGTCGGGCGAAGAAGATTTTATCTGAGCTTAATATCGCACCTGAAACCAAAGTTAAAGATTTGAAAGAAGAAGATGCAAACCGTCTTCGCGAGCAAATTGAAAAGAAGCATACGGTTGAAGGTGATTTGCGCCGTGAAGTCGCTAGCAATATCAAGCGCTTAAAAGAAATTGGTTGCTACCGCGGCCTGCGCCACATGCGCAATCTCCCGGTTCGTGGCCAGCGCACTAAGACTAACAGTCGTACTGTTCGTGGAAACAAACGTATGACAGCAGTTAGTGGTCGCGCTAAGGCAGGCTTGAAGACCTAAGCGTTCTTCTCTCTAGATTAATTTATCAATTATTTATGTCCGACGAAAAGAAAATAAATACTGAAGAAGAAAAGGTTGAAACTCCTGTTGTCCCGGCTCCGGCTGAGGCAGTACAGGCTGTTCCGGCTGATGAGGACGAAGGCGAAGCCGTTCCTTTTTCACTTGATTCCGGCGCTGATGAGGAATTGCCTGAAGAAATCAAGCAGAAATTGGAAAAGAATAAACAGGCTCGCGCCAAGAAGAAATTGGTTAAGAAGCGCAAGAAGCGTGCTGCTCGCACCGTTAAGGTCGGCCGCGCTTATATCAACGCTACTTACAACAACACCATGATTTCCATAACGGACGCTAATGGTGACGTTATTTCCTGGGCAAGTGCCGGCATGGCTGGTTTCAAGGGTGCCAAGAAGGCAACTCCTTACGCCGCTCAAATTATTTGTAAAATCGCAGTGCAGAAGGCTAAGGAAGAATACGGCTTACAGGAAGTAAGCGTATTTGTTTCTGGTGTAGGCACAGGCAGAGAAGCCGCAATTCGCGCTTTGAATGCTAATGGTCTCGAAGTCGCTGCTATCAAAGATACAACTTCAGTGCCGCACAATGGTTGCCGCCCGAAGAAACCGAGAAGAGTGTAATTATTAATTGTCATCAATCAATATGGGAAGAAATTTAGACAGCAAATGTACACAATGTCGCCGTGCCGGAGAGAAATTATTCTTGAAGGGCGAGCGTTGTAATACCCCGAAATGCGCTATCGTTAAGCGTAACTTTCCTCCGGGTTTCCACGGTCCAACTCGCGGTCGCCGCAAGTCCAGTGATTACGGTACTCAGCTTACTGAAAAGCAGAAGTTGAAGAAATATTATCAGTTAATGGAAAAGCAATTCCGCTTAACCTTCGAAAAGGCTTCAAACAAGCCTGGTGATGCTGGTAAGAACTTTTTACGCTTACTTGAAATGCGTCTTGATAGCACTGTATATCGCCTCGGTTTCGCTACCTCCCGTGCTCAAGCTAGACAGCTCATCAATCACGGTCACTTCCAGGTTAACGGCGTAAAGACTGACATCCCGTCATTCATTGTTAAAGAAGGACAAGAAATCGCTGTCCGCCCGGGAAGCGTTAAGAGCCTTTATTTCAAACAGATCTCTGAATCATTAAAGAAAAAGACTGAACTTCCTGGTTGGCTCAACCTCAATGGAGCGGAACTCAAAGGAAAAGTGCTGCATGAACCGGTTGAAACTGATTTGCCAGTAAACTTCAATGTGCAGATGATCATTGAGTATTATTCAAAATAATCGTCGTTTAACGTGCTGAGGAGGCGTCAAGTCTCGGGATTCCGGGAGGCGTAAGACTGCGCGTTGATGGCTTTCATGTTTTATGGAAAACATCGCTTTACCAAAAAAAGTAGATTTCCTTACAGGAAAAAATGCTAATGAAGGTGTTGTCGTCGTGGAACCTTTGTATCCCGGCTATGGCATGACCCTTGGCAATTCCTTGCGCCGTGTATTACTCTCTTCCTTGCCGGGAGCAGCAGTGGTTGGTGTAAAGATCAAGGGTGCTAGCCATGAATTTACAACTATCTCTGGCATTCAGGAAGATATTTTGGAAATCATGCTTAATATCAAGCAGTTACGCTTGAAAATCCATGGTGATGAAGAAGTTCGCCTTGAACTGAAAGTCAAAGGAAAGCAATCCGTTACCGCTGAAATGATCACCAAGAATACGGCTGTTGAAATCAAAAATCCAGAATTAGTACTCGCTACCCTTACCGATGAGAAAGCTAGCCTTGAAGTCGAAATTTTCGCTCGCACAGGCAGAGGCTATCGCCTCAGCGAAGGAGCAAAGCGCGAAAACAATGAATTAGGATATATCGAAATTGATTCCATCTTTTCTCCCGTCTTGTCTGTTAGTCTCGACGTTGAAAATACCCGCGTTGGTAAAATGACTAATTGGGACAAGCTCCTAATTAACATGAGAACCGATGGCACCTTGAGTCCGATGGAAGCCTTTAATCAGGCGACTCAGATCTTAGTTGATCAGTTCAACGCACTTTTACCTCATTCCGAAGAGCCTGCCCCGGCCATCGAAGAAGAAGAGGTAGCCGCTGCCGATTTAAATACTGAAGAAATTGAAGAAGAAGCCGCTCCTGTCGAAGAGACGGAGAAACCGGCAAAGAAGAAGAGTAAAAAATAATTACGCTTCCCACATAATACTTATAATATGCGCCACAGAAACAAGAATAAAATCTTAGACCGGGAAAAAGGACCACGCGAACTCATGCTTCGTAACCTGGCTTCAAGCATCCTGATTTATGAAAAAGTAAAGACAACTAAGGCTAAGGCTCAAGCAGTCCGTCCTTTGGTTGAAAGGATGATTACCTCAGCTAAGGTTGGTGATTTAACTGCTCGTCGCGGCTTGATTAAAGTTTTACTCCAGAAGAATGCGGTTAAAAAATCAATGGAAGTTTTAGGAACTCGCTACGCTACTCGCAATGGTGGTTACACCCGCACAACCAAGCTCGGACCGCGCCAGGGAGATGGCGCCGAGATGGTTCAGATCGAGCTAGTATAATTTACGCGCAATCATAACCATATATGAACACATTCGAAAGAAAAATCCATAAACTCGACGCTACCGACCAGGCATACGGCCGTTTAGCCAGTCAGATCGCGATTATTTTGCGCGGTAAGAATAAGCCTGAATATCAACCACATCTTGATGAAGGCGATATCGTCGAAGTGGTAAATATCACTAAGATGTCTTTTAGCGGTAAGAAATTATTGCAGAAGAAATATTTCAGCTTTACCGGTTTTGTCGGTGGTTTGAAGACCAGAAGAATGTCTGATGTCTTCGCGAAAGATCCGGGCGAAGTTTTGCGCCGAGCAGTGAAGCAGATGCTTCCTCCGACCAAGTTGCGCGATGCGCAGCTGAAGCGCTTAATTATTAGATAATCCTATGGAAACGAAAACAAAAACAGTTAAAGAAAAAAAGCCGGTGGTTGAGGCAGTTGAAGAAACTGAAGAGGTTAAGGAAGCTCCTATGCCTGATACCGCTGAGTTTACTGGCTCCTATATTAAGACCGTTGGTCGCCGCAAAACTTCTGTTGCTCAGGTACGTATGTACAAGGACGGCAAGGGTGTTATCACGATTAACGGCAAAAAAGGTTCAATATATTTCCCTAACGAAGGTTTAAGCATTGTTAGCCAGCCACTTAAGGTGACTGGACACGTTCGTGACTTTAACTTCTCCATCATTGTTAAAGGTGGGGGAACAACCGGACAAATCGAAGCTTGCCGCCACGGTATTGCTCGCGCTCTATTAACTCTTGATCCTTTAATGAAGGAAGCTTTGAAGCTCAACGGCTTCTTGACTCGCGACCCCAGAAAGAAGGAAAGAAAGAAACCTGGATTCAAAGGTGCAAGAAAACGCCCACAGTGGAGCAAACGCTAATATCATCAGTATCTCTATTTCAATATCAAAAAACGCCCTGTTTACTGGGGCGTTTTTTTGTAGTAACATTATTGTATAAACATATGGAAGATCAGCATAATCTCGACAATATCGAAAATACCTTGGCCGACCTCGAAACACGTCGCGCGTCTTTAGCGTCTGATTTAGGTATTAATGATAATGAAAAAGAGATTAAGGAGCTGCAAGCTGCCATGGAGGCTTCTGACTTTTGGCAGGACCAAGAGAGAGCAATTAGCGTTAGTCGTCGCCTTGAGGGAATGCAAAAAAACAAACAAAAATGGCTCGATTTACAGTTGGCACTGACCGACAGTCTTGATTTGGCGAAAATGGCAACGGTTGAAAATGACAAAGCTGTTTTAAAAGAATTAGCCGAGAAAGCGACCCTTTTTCGAAAAGAACTTGACCGTCTCGAGGCTGCATCTTTATTCACCGGTAAGTATGACGACCGTGACGCTTTAGTGAGCATAAACGCGGGAACCGGCGGCGTCGACGCCCAAGATTGGGCCCAAATGCTAGAGCGCATGTATTTGCGCTTTGCTGAGCGCCAGGGCTGGAAGGCGGAAATTGTTGACCGATTAGCAGGCACAGAAGCAGGAATAAAGAGTGTAATGATGAAAATTAGTGGTTACCGTGCTTATGGTAATTTAAAAAGTGAGAATGGTACCCACCGCCTGTTACGTAATTCGCCTTTTAATGCAGACGGCTTGCGCCAGACATCCTTTGCTTCGGTGGAAGTTATACCAGAAATACCAGCTACGGATATCGTGATTAAGGATGAAGATGTTCGTATTGATGTTTTCCGCTCAAGCGGCCCGGGAGGGCAGAGTGTAAATACCACTGACTCCGCCGTCCGCCTTGTCCATATTCCGACCGGCATTACCGTTAGTGCGCAAACCGAGCGTTCTCAGCATCAGAACAAAGAGAATGCTTATTCGATATTAAGATCAAAACTAGCACAGTTAGAACTAGAAAAGAAAGAAGAAGAAGAAAAGCGATTAAAGGGCGGAGTGGTGAAGGCCGAATGGGGACAGCAAATAAGATCATATTGGTTCTACGGTAATCGTTTGGTTAAAGACCATCGCAGCAATCAGGAAGATACGAATGTTGAGGCGGTGATGGACGGAGAAATTGATGACTTTATTGCGGCTTATTTAAAGTGGCACCGAGACGAAAGTTAGTTGTTGGTTTGCACTTGTTAGATTGAATTTAATCCAAATACTTATAATAAAGAGATGCTTGCATCTCTTTTTTGGCGCTTGGGCGCCTTCTTAACTGGAATAATATTAGGCAGCTATATTGGGGATATACATAGCCAGGTCTGGGCTATGGTTCTGGCTTTATTAGCCCTAAGTATTCGCCGTTTACCTCGTTTACGTCGGGCAGTTATTATTCTTTCCTTTGTATTTCTTGGTATTTGGCGGGCGGAGGGAAGAGTTGATCCAAGTAAATATATATCAGCTTATTTTGGACGAACTGAAGTGTGGAGCTTTTGGGTGTGCGCTGATCCAGAGCCACGCTGGGATGGACAATCGGTTGTCTTGTGCCCAACCCAAGATTCTTTGGAGGGGGATGTAGAAGATAGTAAGGTGGCTGTAAAGCTGCCTCTTTATCCGCAAGTATACTATGGCGATGTCTTGCAGGTACGTTGTCGCTTAGAAAAACCAGCTGTCTTTGAAGACTTTGATTATGCTTCATATCTTGCAACCAAGGGCATTGGCGCTACCTGTTCTTGGCCGGAAATTGTGAGCGTAGAGGAGGGAATAGCGGGGAAGGCGATTGTGAAAAAGTTATTTAACTATAAGCGAAGCGGTTTACGGCTACTTAATCGCGCCCTACCAGAGCCAGAATCTGGTTTAGCCACAGCATTACTCCTTGGCTATAAATACACCTTGGCACCTAATCATGAAAGTAATTTTAGAAAGGCAGGGCTTAGTCATGTTGTTGCTATATCGGGTGGACACATTAGCCTATTTCTTGAGATTTTAATTGGTCTGGCGGTATATATGGGCATGAGCAAGCGACTGGCGATATGGCCTGCTTTTGGTTTTGCTGGATTGTATGTTTTGCTAACTGGTGTCCAGGCTTCTGCTTGGCGCTCACTGCTGATGGGCGGCATTATGCTCTATGCCTGGCGTCGTGGTCGTTTGCAGACAGCTTGGCTACCTCTCTTGCTCGCTGGAGCGTATATGCTCTATCAGAACCCTTTGCTCTGGCGCTATGATTTGGGGTTTCAATTATCATTTCTGGCTATCGCTGGAATGATTGCCTTTAACCCGATAATGGCAACTAAGATTTATCCCTATGAATCAAGCTTGCGCCGCTTTTGGCAGACACTGGGATCTGCCTTTAAGCTTTCTCTTTCCGCCCAGATTGCGGTCTGGCCCTTATTAGCTATGACTAGCGGCGGCATATCTCTAATCTCTCCCTTCACCAACGTGCTTGCTTTTTGGGTATTTGGACCGCTCGTTATCCTTATGCTCATTGCCATTGTGATTAGCAGCATTTTGGGGGTTAGTATCTATATTTGGTCGCCAGTATATATATTATTGAAATACCTATTATATATTGGCGACATCGGTGCTCATTTTCCCGGAGCTTATATTGAAGTCCCGTGGTTTCAGGGATGGCATGCTTATATCTATTATGGCGGTTTGATAGCATTTGTAATATGGAGAGCAGGGAAGAAGAAAATAAAAAAAGCACCCTATCGCTAGGGTGCTTTTTCTAAAAATCTTATTTTGCTTTAGCGGCGGCAGCCTTTACTTTCAGGGCCACTACTTTAGCCTTGGCTTTTTCCTTAGCTTCAACAGCCTCTCTTTCGTACTTAGCCATAGTGCGCATACAGCTGGTGCAGATCTTCAACTTTAAGCCGTCGATAGTTTTGGCCTGGAGATTGATGTTCTGACGTTTGAGCGTCTGGATTTTAGAGTGGGAACGGCTCGCGCCCTTAGTTGCGGTGCGCTTGCATAAATCACATTGTTTCGACATATTGGTATTGAAAACAGCCGAGAGGAATGCACCAAAAAACGGGCTTTTATCGGCGGCCGCTTGTTTAAATAGTTTGATGCCTAAATATTAGCATATTTTTAAAATTAATCAAGATATGCTAAAATAGAGGCATAATTTATATGAATAGTTCCGCTAATATTTTTGTTATGATTACACTATATCAGATAATAATCTTGATCTTTTCGGCTGTTATTCATGAATACATGCATGGCTGGATGGCTGACCGTCTAGGTGACCAGACTGCCAAGGCTGCTGGTCGTCTGACCCTAAACCCGATAAAGCACTTGGAATTCTTTGGCTCCTTCCTTTTACCAGGAATGATGCTTATTTCGGGCATGCCTTTTGCCTTTGGCTGGGCTAAGCCAGTGCCATATAATCCCTTTAACCTTAGAGATAAGCGCTATGGGGAGGCAAAGGTAGCTTTAGCTGGACCTTTGGCTAATCTGACGATTGCCGTGATTTTTGGTCTATTACTCGCTGTCTTGCCGTTTATCAGCCTTACTTTTTCCGGTCTTTTGTCACTGATTATTTATATCAATTTAGTCTTGATGCTATTTAACCTTCTGCCCTTGCCACCACTTGATGGGTCTAAAATCCTAGCCGCCTTCTTGCCCGAATCAGTTAAGGGGCAATATCTGGGATTGGAGCGTTTTGGCTTCATTCTCGTCATCCTTTTTGCCTGGATTGGCTTCCCCTATTTGCTGCCAGTCATCGACTTCATGTATCAAGCGGTTACAATCGGGTTTTAGGGAAAAGCCCCTTGTTAGATTAGGTCGGTAATTATTAGCTTATCTTGACTTATTTTTTTGATTTTGATAAAGTATTCGGGTAATAACTCTATCCTGATAGGTCAGGATATTTTGTTATCACGATAACTAATGTTTAAGTAAAAGAGAGCGGTCAGGATAAGGCCGTCCTTCTTTGCACTCTCTTGTGCATTTATTAATAAATTATCCTGAGGTTATAAATAACCGTTGAAGCATTATGCCGACAATCAACCAACTGGTCCGCAAGGGCAGAACACCAAAAAAGCATCGCCAAACTTCTTTAGCGTTGCACACAACTTTGGATTCACTCCATCGCAAAAAGAACGTCAATAAAAAAGGTGCGCCTTTTAAGCAGGGTGTCTGCGTTAAGGTAACGACAACTACTCCTAAAAAGCCAAACTCCGCGTTGCGTAAAATCGCTCGTGTTCGTTTGTCTAACGGTATGGAAGTTACTTCTTACATTCCTGGCATGGGACATAATTTACAGGAACACTCCATCGTGCTCATCAAGGGTGGAAAGACGAAAGATCTTCCGGGTGTTCGCTACAAAGTCGTTCGCGGCGTTTATGATGCCGTTGGCGTTGAAGCCCGCCGTCAGGGACGCAGCTGCTACGGCGCTAAGAAGCCTAAGGCTGGAAAATAAATTTGCTTATACCAATCCATTATATAATTAAGGCGCGCATTAGTAATAGCTGTTGATGCGACCTTCAAGTCACTATGAGAGGAAAACAAGCCCCCAAGAGAGATATCGCCGGGGATAGTAAATACAATGATAAAAACATTACCAAACTCATCAACTACGTGATGCAGGATGGCAAGAAGAGCGTTTCTGAACGTATCGTCTACGGCTCTTTTAATATTATCAAAGAAAAAACCAAGCAGGATCCTCGCCATGTGTTTAACAAGGCGATGAAAAAAGTTTCTCCGCTGGTTGAAGTTCGCGGTAAACGTGTCGGTGGCGCCAACTACCAGGTTCCTTTCCAGGTACGTGGCGAACGCCGTTTTTATTTGGGGTGCCACTGGATGATTAACTCTGCTCATGCTCGTCGTGGTCGTTCTATGGCTGAAAAACTCGCTGCCGAAATTCTGGATGCATCTAATGGTGAAGGCGCAGCGGTGAAGAAGAGGGAAGCAGTTCACAAGATGGCTGAAGCCAACAAGGCTTTTGCTCACTTCTCAAGATAAAAATTTTCATAAATAAAGCAATAAATACTTATGCCCCGAGATTATTCTCTTGATAAAATCAGAAACATCGGCATCATGGCTCACATCGATGCTGGCAAAACTACTTTCACAGAAAGAGTTTTGTTTTATACAGGTAAGAAGCACAAGATCGGTGAAGTGCACGAAGGTGCCGCTGAAATGGATTGGATGGAACAGGAAAAAGAACGTGGTATCACAATCACTTCCGCCGCCACCACTTGTTTCTGGAAGGGTAATAAGATTAACGTCATTGATACTCCTGGACACGTTGACTTCACGGTTGAAGTTGAACGCTCACTGCGCGTATTAGATGGCGCTATTGCAGTATTCGACGGACAGGCCGGTGTTGAGCCACAGTCTGAAACTGTATGGCGCCAGGCTGATAAGTATAAAGTTCCACGCCTTTGTTTCATCAACAAGATGGACAAGATGGGCGCTGACTTTTACATGAGTCTTAACTCAATTCAAACTCGTTTAAATCCAAAGGCAACTGCTTTGCAGTTACCAAT
>PHAH01000022.1 GCA_002841655.1 Candidatus Falkowbacteria bacterium HGW-Falkowbacteria-2 | reverse complement strand
AGGCTGTTTCCATTATATAAAATTTCCGGTAATTGTCAAATAAAAAGCCTCAAGACACAAATGCACTTGAGGCTCAGAAATTGTTGATTAAGCCCCTATTCCTTGAATAACGAAGCGGACAATTGTATAGGCGGAAAATATAACTACTAGACCGATTACTGACCAGAGGATAATATCTCGTCCCTGCTTCACCTTTTCAGAACTTCCCGAGGAGGTCATCCAGATTAAGCCGCCGTAGATAAACATGACCAGCGCCAAGGTGCCAACGACACCTAGCACGTTGTTGATGATGCGGGCAATGAGAACCTGAGGAGAAGAGACTTCTAGGGGGTTGTCGAGCACGATAGGCGTGGGTACGTAAGGCACACTATTGTCTGTACCTTGGTTGCCCCCATTGGAATCATCGACTGATGTTTGGGCTATTACTGAGGGGGAAAAAAACAGTAAATTTAATAAAAAAACACTAGCTACTAATTTCTTCATATTGTATAAAATATTATACTTTAATTATAGCAACGATTACTTAATAAAAAAAGAGGCCGCATGTTTTGCGACCTCATAGTTCATAACTAAAAGATTAGTCAGCCGTACTAAATGATTCGTGTGACCGTAATCTTAACGATTTGTCTCTCTTTCGATGTGCTTAAGACATAGAATACCGAGTGTTTTTTTTGGGGAATAGTTGAATTTTCTGCTCCCACATAATCGGTGCCGTCTGAATAATACATGTGATATTCATACGACTCTGAAGCAACACTATACGTACTTTTTGTCCCCTCTTTGAAGGTTAGCCAGCCCGTGCTTTCGCCTGGCTGTAAATCAAAGAGATTTACACCTTCCGAAAGAACTGTTGCCGCTATTTTCTTAGAAGCAATTGGGGTTGAATCGACATTTTCAGCGTAGCCAGTGATCATGAAATAGGCAAACACAACAAACAAGAAAGTTGCAACCGATTTAGCGTAAGCTGTTCGTTTGTCAACTGCCTGACCAATGCCAGCTAGTAGACCTCCTGCAATCACCAAAGCAAATAGTTCCCTTGCCCACCACTCGATGTTATCAGGCATAATTACTCGTGCCAAAATGTAAGTGACAAAAGCAAATACCATTGCTCCCAGAATGGTCAATACGTCCTTAAGGGTGAGTGGCTTTACTGGTTCTGGTGTAGGATTCGTCGGCGTTGCTGGTGTTGGTGTTGGTGTTGGTGTTGGTGTTGCTGTTGTCGGTGGCGTTGTCGGTGGCGTTGTCGGTGGCGTTGCTGGGGCCACCGGCGTTGGGGTTGGTCCTGGAGCTGGTGGCGCCGGGGTTGGTGTTGTTGGAAAAAAATTTGCCATGACTGTGTCTTTTTTAGTTTATACTCATTTATTCATTCCAGCGCCAATGTGTGCGCCAAGCTTTGCAAGATCAGTGTTGCCACCAATCCAAGTAACATTACCTGCTCGTTTAAGAGCTTCGACGTTTTCAAGATCTGCAACTAGTTGCGAAGCTTGATTGGGATCAACTCCCTGCTCTATTAGCTTCTGAATCCGTAAAGCCGTTGCCTCTGCCATCATTTCAGTCGCTTTCTTCCGACCTTCGGCAGAGATTACTTCAATCTGTTTGCTGTTTTCAGCCACAACAAGTGCCTTAGCAGCTTCGGCCTCAGCGACCTTGATTTCTGCTTCAGCAATTTCCAGATCCTTAGCAACCTGCATTGTGCGGCGCATCTGAGCCATGATTCTCTCAGGCAATCCAATGTCCTGGATGCTAATTAGAGTGGGAACAACGCCCCACTGAGCTAATTTTTGACCGAAGAGTGTATCCTTAATAGCCTTGGGAGTTTGAGTTTTTTTCAGTCTTACCCCTTGAGCAATTACGTCGAGGGTAAATGTGTTCTTAAGCTTGTCGGCTTCCATTACTTTAAAGCCGCCAAGAAAGCCACGTACCACTGAATCAAACAAGTCTTGCACCATCCGAATAAACGAAGGCGGGTCCTTAGCTGCATAGGCAGCTAATTTAGGGTCTACGATTACAAATTGGATAATTACGAAGACGTTAGCTGATTCATCTTTAAATTCGACAGCATCTCCGCCCAGACCTTCACCTCCTAAGTCCAGATCATAAGGAAACGTTCCCGTGAAGACGTTATGGGCAATTTTAGAGAATAGTGATGGTCGCCAGTTTAAACCGGGCTCAAATACTTTCCAGAATTTGCCAAACAGCTCAACTACGACCGCGTGATTCTCTCTGACTACTACAACTCCGCTTATCAGATACACCAGAAGTGTCAGTCCGAAAATTTGTGGGTAATAATCTGCAATAAAGTTTGTTACATTTTCCATTACTTATCCCTAGACTTACTTTACTCGTCTGAGGGTCCTTGTTTTAGGGTGAATACTAATTGTAAATGTTCTTGTCACTTGCCGTCTATTATACGACTATATGACCTTATATACTAGCATATTTTAGTAAAAATGTCAATACTGCTTACTTTAGCCTCACTTACTCACTTTTTTTATTTAATAATACACTAAATTCACCAAACTAATTAGAGTACTAGCCTTGACATAAAATAATTTAAATTATACCATGAAGGGGCAATCCACCAATTCTTTAACAAATACTAAGAACAAATGAGACAGTGTGAAACAAGGCAAAGAGAAAAAAGGCGTTCGCGCGAACAAAGGCAAGCAAAAACAAATCTACGTATCGTCTACTATGACTCGACAGAGTCTGAAACAGGATATGTAAAAGCCGGGCCATACAGCGCTGGTGATAGCATTCATAAGCAGTTAATGATTGAGCTAGATCGTGGCGTTAGCTGGTCAGCTTTTGGCGGCTACTTTAATGGTCTGCCTGAATTCTCAAAAAAACTAAAAGAAGCAGACGTACTTATCGTAAAATACGATGAACTCCCTGACGACGAGCCCTCACCTGGCTCAGGCATAAAATCGCTGATGCATCACATTGAGGCATCGAAGAATAATCGTTTAAAAATCTATACTGTCGGACCGTCCCTTATCAAAATAAAGGGCGCCAAGTCTATACAAACCATCTTGGACATTATCCATCAGTAGAAAAAATAAAAAAACCATCCTCACTTTAAAGGATGGTTCTTTTTTTATGTGAGCCGTTTTCGGGATTTGAACCCGAGACCTTCTCCTTACCATGGAGATGCTCTACCAACTGAGCTAAAACGGCAGTTCCCTCGCTATTCTTCGAGTGCTTCAATTCTTGCGAGCCATTCCGGTAATTTCTTGTTATCTGGATTGGCAGCAGATAATTTTTCCCAGGAACTCTTGGCTAAATTTTTATCTTTTCTCATTATACTTAAATCTAAAATTAAATCAAGGTAGCGCGGATTGTTCGGCTCTGCATCAAGTGCTTGCCTTGTATATTCCAGGGCTTCGTCCATTAATCCGAGTTCGTAGCTAACCCGGGCCAATGAGAAGCGGATTTCAGAAACAACTATTCCTTCAAGCATCTCAGGATCGCGGCGCAACTGATGAGCAAGCTTCAGGGCATGCTCAAGTGTCTCTTTAGCTTCACGAAAACTCTTGCGCAAACGATAGCTTTCTCCCAAATCAAGGAAAGCAGATAACCTTTTGGCATCAAGGCTAATAATTTCAATTAACTTCTTCTCAGCTTCTTCAAAGTTATCTTCACTAATGGCGGCCTTGGCGGCAGCAAATAAATTCTCAATGCGCTCACGCTTCTCCGAGAAACTCAACTTCTTCTGACGACGTAAGTCATCTCTCAACTTCGCTAGTCGTTGATAGCGATGCTTTAGAACGCTGCTAAATAGCAAGCCTAAGCGGCGCTTAGCCTTGCTGACAGCGGAACTGACGCGACTAACATCACGCTCTAGGCGCTGACGAATAATTTTTTCTTTAAATTTTGCCTCTTTTTCCCCCGGAATATTTTCTACGTTCAAAATCGCCAAGGCAGGAAACTTGCGGATAATGATGATTAGGATGACGATTAAAGAAAGGCCGGCTAAGACCCAGGCAATGATATCAAGCATATATTAATTACTTTTGGCGTTTACAATGTTTTTAAAACTCTGAGCATCAAGACTGGCGCCACCGACGAGCAGTCCGTCAAATCCAGCTGTACCTAAGAATGAAGCCGCATTATCCGCTTTCACACTACCACCGTAAAGTATTGAGGTCTTTTTCATACCAGCGCGCTGACACCAATCACTAATAATTGTTTTCATGCGCACCGCGGTCAGTGGATCACAATTAACTCCAGTCCCTATTGCCCAGATGGGTTCATAGGCAATTACAATTGAACGCAGATTTTTTCCAGGTAGTGATTTAAAAGCCCCTCTCAGCTGTCCTCTTATTACCGAAGCGGCCTTCCCTTGCTTTCTTTCGGCAGCATTTTCACCAACACAAAGCACTGGGGTTAATTTCTCTGCCGTCACTGCTTTTATTTTTCCCGCAATTAATTTATCAGACTCCTCCATGCAGTTGCGACGTTCGCTGTGACCGACAATAGCATACTTCACACCGAGATAAGCCAAATCGGAAGCAGCTACTTCGCCGGTATAGGCACCACGCTCAAAGGCGGAGGCATCTTGCGCTCCCAAGCTTATGGCAGAAGATTTAAAGATTTTAGATAAGGTTGCGATACTGAGAAAATCAGGGCAAACGACAAGTTCATTACTTACATTCTTGAAAGTGCTAACAAAGGACCGGGCGAGTTTTTCCGCCTCCGTCGGTGTTAGTTGCATCTTCCAATTAGCGATGAATAATTTCTTCATATATTATTTTTGAGTTTCTTTTACCCAATCATAGGTTCGCTTGATGCCTTCAGGAAAATCAACCCGCGGACTCCAATCTAAAGTTTCAAGGGCGCGTCGATTAAGCAAGACGCTGCGTCGTTGTTCGCCAGCACGGGCGGGCGCTAACTCGATTTTCAGCTTTTTCCCAGCTGCTTCTTCAATCGCCATAATCATCTCCCACATATCCGTTTCCTTAGCAGTACTAATATTTATCTCCCCCCGGCAATCAATTTTCGAAGCGACAATGAAAGCATTCACCACATCATCAACGTATACAAAATCGCGAGTCTGTTTGCCATCACCATATAGTGTACAGGCTTTGTCGCTCGCCATCGCTTCGGTAAATATTGCGACCACCCCCGCTTCTCCGCCCTTATACTGCCGCGGACCATATACATTGGCAAAACGGAGAACAGTGTAATTTAAACCGTATACTTGATAATAGTAGTTTAGATATTTTTCTAATGCGAGCTTATTAATCCCATATGGTGAAAGCGGATAAGTCGGTGCATTTTCGCTGGTTGGCAGTTCATCGGTCTCGCCATAAATCGCCCCACCAGTTGAGGCCATTATTACCTTAGAGACGCCGCCCTGACGAGCCGCCTCGAGCACGTTAAGGCCACCCAAAATGTTAACCTGAGTATCAAAAGCAGGGTCAGCCACTGATTTGCGCACATCAATCTGCGCAGCGAGATGATATACCAGCTCGAAGCCAGCCTCTCGCAAGCGAGCGACTAGTTCTGGGTCGGAGATATCCATTTCCCAAAAATCTGCCTTCTGGTTGATATACTCACGGCAACCACTAACCAGGTTATCAACCACGGTCACCTTGTGACCTTGGGTAATGAGTTGATCAACCAGAGTTGAACCGATAAAACCGGCGCCGCCGGTCACTAAAATCTTTGACATATAAGAAAATAATAGCGCAATTATAATAAAAAGCCAAATAAAAAAGGGCATCCTTGCAGATTACCCTTTCTCCCCTTTTTCCACCCCTATTTAATGGGGCAAATGACTTACGCACCCCACGTACCTGGTGCTATGAGAAGAACCACACTCAAAGCAGTGACGCTGGTCTGAGTCGGTTGATGGTTTGATTGGTTTGCCAATCTTCTTCGCTTTAGGCGGTTTCGGTGACTTGTTTGTAGTCAACCTTTTTAAGATACCTTTCATGATGCTGCTAGTTTTAGAACCATTACAATATATCACATTTAGTGCCGACTGTCAAGACTTAGACGCCCTTAGTCGGGTTTGCCTTGCCTGCTCCGATTTGTTATAATATACATAGAAATTTAGGAGGAAATTAATCATTAAAGTAATTCCGTTACCAGGAATTTTTTTTCATTGTATGGCTAAAGATGAACAAAAAAGCAACTACGGCGCTGATGCGATTACCGTCTTAGAGGGTCTTGACCCAGTTAGAAAACGTCCCGGCATGTACATCGGTTCAACTTCGGCCGCTGGTTTACATCACCTTATTTGGGAGGTTGTTGATAATTCGATTGATGAAGCGATGGCGGGTCATGCAAACGAGATAACTGTCTCCCTTTTGCCTGATGGCATGGTGGAGGTTATTGATAATGGACGCGGCATCCCAGTTGAAAAACATAAAGTCACTGGCTTATCAGCTCTCGAAACTGTCTTAACCAAACTTCACGCTGGTGGTAAATTCGGTGGTGGAGGATATAAAGTATCTGGCGGTCTTCATGGTGTTGGTGTATCCGTAGTTAACGCTTTGAGCTCCTACTTAAAAGCGGAAATCCGTCGCGACGGCAAACTTTGGCGTCAAGAATATAAAAGAGGCCTTCCCCAAGGCAACGTTAAGAGTGTCGGTCCCGCTGAAGGCACTGGCACCACTATTACCTTTAAAGCCGATAGCGAAATTTTTACTGAGTTAGAATTTAATTGGGGCAAGATTCTTGATCGTTTGCGCCAGCAGTCATACCTGACTAAGGGCATCACTATTAATGTAAATGATAAGCGTGAAGGTCATAAGGAGAAGAGATATCGCTTTCATTTTGAAGGTGGCGTTAAGTCATACATCAAATCCCTGCACCGTGGAAAAAGCGTAAAGAATGAAACTATTTTTTATACCGACAAAGAAATTAACGGTTGCCGCGTTGAAGTCGCCTTACAGTATAATGATGAATACAACGAAACCGTTCTCTCCTTCGCCAACAATATTCATAACCCCGAAGGCGGTACTCATCTCGTTGGATTTAAAAGCGCTCTCACCCGCACTTTGAATAACTACGGACGCTCCAAGAATCTATTAAAAGAAAAACAGGAAAACTTATCCGGCGAAGATGTGCGTGAAGGTCTCACTGCCATAATCAGCGTCAAACTCGCTGATCCGCAGTTTGAAGGACAAACAAAAGGCAAGCTAGGCAACGCGGAAATGAAGGGATATGTTGAACAGGTGATGGGCGATTCCCTTTCTATCTTCTTAGAAGAACACCCAAAAGAAGCGGAAGCAATCATTGGTAAGTGTGTTCTCTCTGCACAAGCCCGTATGGCCGCCCGTACAGCGCGCGCGACTATTCTCAGAAAAGGCGCCTTAGAAGGCATGACCCTCCCGGGTAAATTAGCCGACTGTTCCAGTCGTCATCCCGAGGAATGTGAACTATATATCGTTGAGGGAGACTCCGCTGGCGGCAGCGCTAAGCAGGGACGTGATCGTCGCTTCCAAGCGATTCTACCACTGAGAGGTAAGATCTTGAACGTTGAACGTGCTCGTCTTGATAAGATGCTCGCGAACACCGAAATCAAGAACTTAATTATCGCTCTTGGTGCTAATATTGATGAACAATTTGACCTGGAAAAACTTCGCTATCACCGCATCATCATTATGACCGATGCCGACGTCGATGGCGCTCACATCCGCACCCTGCTTCTCACTCTCTTCTTCCGTCACTTCACTCCGCTTGTTGATCACGGTCACATCTATATCGCCATGCCGCCACTCTTCCAGGTGAAGAAAGGTACATCTGTCTTCTACGCCTATAGCGAAGAAGAAAAGGATGACAAGGTTAAAGAATGGGGAGGAATGCCTGATCAAATAGAAATTGTTGAAGAAGACGAAAACGGCGAAACTGAAATTATTGAAGCCGAAGAAACTGAGGAAGCTAAAGCAGAAGTAAAAAGCAAAGCAGCGGCCAAGATTTCAATTCAACGTTATAAAGGTTTAGGTGAAATGAATCCAGAGCAACTCTGGGACACCACCATGGACCCTGAACGACGCATCGTCAAACAAGTTACCATCGAAGACGCTGCTAAGGCCGACCAAATATTCGACATGCTCATGGGTGACAATGTCGCTCCTCGCAAAAACTTCATCCAAACACACGCTAAGAAAGTAGAAAATTTAGACATCTAAAATATGGTTCCATACTTAATATATCCGATAATCGCATTCGTCATTGCTCAGGGTACGAAGGTCGTGTTAAAGAGCCGTCGAAAACGGTTTCATTGGCACGACATCTTTGCTTATTCCGACATGCCTAGTGGTCATACCGCTACTGTTACCGCCCTCGCAATGATTGTTGCCTTGCGTGATGGTGTTGAGTCTAATTCATTCGCACTTGCCTTTGTCTTCATGATGATTGTCATTACCGATGCCATTGGCTTGCGCAACTACCTTGGACAACACGGCAAGACTCTCAATATTTTAGTTAAAGATTTAAAGGAGGATGATTTTCTTGATCGCTTGTACCCGAAGCAACTTGAGCACATCGGTCACACACCAATGCAGGTAATCATCGGGGCCATGATCGGCGTCATCGTCAGTTTATTCGGATACATGATTGGGTTGTAAAATAATCTAAGATAAAAAAAGAGACCGCTGTAAAAGGCGGTCTTTTGTCTTTATATCTCTATTTAAAGAGAGTAGTTGCAAACGTATTTTGTTAAGCCTAGCAAGCGAGCCTTCATAATTGCGAAAGATCGCTTACTTAGTCCATGCTTATGGACCTCTAGGGCTTCAAGAGCCAACGTCCTTTCGATAATCTCCTTTTTATTGTCAGGAGAAATGGACAACTCTTTAGCCATTGTTTTGATGGCCGCTTCTTCTTTTTCATTGAACATTTTTTAACTCCTTTCGTTTTTGATTTATACTTATTTAAATTATAATCTTTAGATTAAACTTTCTCCACTCATCCCGTTTGGACGATTGATTTGCAGTAGTGACAATAGAGTTGGAGCAAAATCAGCGAGTGTCCCTGCTGGGGCTAATACACTTAAATCCCCATCAAGAGGATCAACCAGGCCAATCGTTTTGCCTTCATATTCGTCGCCAATAAGCAGGAACGGAACCGGATTAGCAGTGGGCTCCCTGTCTTCCCAGTCGGCCGCTAAATCACGAGTTCTTTCGGCATTGCCATAGGGAGCGGTGATGAGCACCAGACCGTTTGCATTTAAGACAGTGTCAATTATTTTCGGCAGTAATTTATCAATCTGTTGTAAGCTCTTCACTGTTTCTGCAAAATCGCCACGAGCCGACGCTTCGTGAGCTAAAGGGAGACTAGCAAAAATAACATCAGCTGTTCGTTCTTTTAGGGCGGGGGTAAGGGCGCGTACAATTTCCTTACCTAGAGATTTCAAAGACTCTTCTCTTCCGGGCGAAGTGACACTTAACCACTCTTCACCAGCAAAAGGAGCTTCCTTGCCACCATTAAAATGATAGCTTAAGTTTAGAAATTGTTCACTTGCTGCAATCTTCAATTGACGCTTGCCATTGATGCTAAGAATCTCGGATAAACAGGGTCCACCCTTCAAAAAGTTATCGCTGTCATCAGTTTGACCGCAACCAAGCGACCAATAGCGACGACGAGGGTCTTTGGTTGCACCGGAAAGCAAAGTTACTGGATACTCGCGAACGTATTGAAAAAAATTTGGTAGTTTAGCGGCAGCAACAGCATTAACTTCGGTGTTAGCGGCAATTCCGAAACCGTCCAGAAAGAGGCATAATAAAAATTTCGGCTGTTTCTCAGTCGAATCAGTACTTCCTTCAATTTCATTATTCGCTCCAACCATACTATTTCGAAACAAGCCTTTTCATCGCCGCGATTTCGGTGAGGCGGTTATACTTACTCACGCGCTCTCCGCGCGAGAGTGAACCGGCCTTTAAATACTGGGCTCCGAGGGCGACTGCCAGGTCGGCAATAAAGTCATCATTCGTCTCGCCACCCCGATGGGATACGATTAAACGATAGTGTTGCCGTTGCGCTAGTTTCGCACATTCTATGGTTTCTGTCAATGTTCCGATTTGATTTGGTTTGATAAGAATAGAATTAGACGCTTTTAAGCCGATGCCCTGGCTGAGGCGGTTTACATTGGTAGCATAGAGGTCATCACCAACAAGCTGGACCTTGCTGCCTAGTTTTTCAGTCAGGAGCTGCCAGCCATCCCAGTCATCCTCCGCCAGTCCATCCTCAATGCTAATAATAGGGTAGCTCGATACCCACTTGACATAATAATCGACCATTTC
>PHAH01000021.1 GCA_002841655.1 Candidatus Falkowbacteria bacterium HGW-Falkowbacteria-2 | reverse complement strand
CGAACAATTAGGCGCCTGTGGACGATTGTAATCAACTAATCCGAGAGTAATACGAAGTTTTGCCTCTAATGAAGAGGGCTGACAGACATCTATCCTTTTAGTTGTCGGTTTTGTTGTGACTGCAGAGCTTTTAGCATTGGTAGCGCAAGCCTTGTTTTCAGTGAGACAACTAGATTCGCAGTTCTTAATTTCATCATCGCTATCTAGTCCCGGAATCAAAGAAGGACAGTCCATTAACATGCATTCGTCCAGACGCTCATTGCAGGCCTCCATAGCTGATTCTTCCCTGTTTGAAGCCGCCCAATTAGCAACCGCGCCTTCAATAAACTGACCAGCGGCTTCATCACCAATTTGCGAAAGATAATCACCCCAACCCTTCGTTACAAACAAAGGTTTTTGTCCTTCATTTCCAGATCCAATCCAGGTAGCAGTATCAAAAGCAATTTTATTTAAAGCAGAGCGAGTCGCTTTCTGAAAAGCAGCCGCACCTCCTTTTTCGTAAGCTTTTTTCACAAACGCCCAGATTGGCGTCAGGATATTGTTTACTGCTTGATTAAAATCGGTTTGAGCATGAGCTGCTTTAGGTGCTGAGAGGGTTGAAAACACCAGTATGCACAAAAAAACCGCGGCTATCCCGAAACGGCGCCGATTTATAACGGAATTGAATCTCTTATTCATAATTTTTACTATATATTTCCGCAAACAATAAACTTTGATTATTGCCCACTCCCCTGTTCCGCAAGCATTCCTTGATAGGAGGAGATGAGCTCTTCATCACTTAAGGCATTTATTACATCTGCGCTAACACCGCTGTCTTTTAAAAGCGCGCGCAACATACCGGCATCGGCTTGACCAGACATCATCAGTTGCAAAGTATCTTCATCTGCACTGTCAGTATTTACTTGTATTGGCTCCGGCAGCAAGTCATTTGAAGAATTTGTCTGTGCGGGGATGTAATTTAGATCACATGAAGTACCAGCGGCACAATTAGGGTTAGTGCCTCTTTCAATTTCTTCTCGATCGCTAATGCCGTCGCTATCGGTATCCGCTAAATACGGCGAGGTGCCGTACATATTACTTTCCTCATAGTCTGTTAGGCCGTCACCATCAGTATCAACATCACTTAGAGCGTTTTGGAATTCATCCATGCTCGAAACTGGAGTTTCAACCACTTGAAAGGGACGAGTCAGATTAGTGTTGAATTGCCAAATCCAAAATATAAAAACACCCAGACTGAGAGCGGACAAGAGCAAAAAAGCAGTCCGTTGTGGTCTGGGTAAACTTTGTAAAAATGAGGAGTGAGACTCATTCCTTGATGGTTCTTGAAAATCGTTTGGCATAGAGGGGCCTGTCCTTTTTTATTTCGCGAAGAATAATAGAGATTACTCAAATTATAACACGAAATCTGACAGTGCCGCAACTAATCGACGCCATTCTTCCACGCTCAAGGCTTCAGCTCTCGCCTTCGCTGGAATATCCGCTTTCTGAAACGCTTTTTCAACACTTTCGGCACTGATTTTTAGTCCGCCGACGAGATTGTTCTTCAACATTTTTCGTTTAGCCGCAAAACCGATGCGCGCAATTCGAAAAAAATTCTTATCTTCTTCAATTGAAGCCGTTGTTGGGGTTGGTCTTTCGTAATCAAAACGCAAAATAGCACTATCAACGGCTGGCGCTGGCCAAAAGTCAGTCGCTGGTACGGTGCGAATAATTTCTGGCTTGCCGTAATAGTGAATGGAGAGGGATAACAAGGACATATCAGGCTCAGCGGTGACAATTCTTTCCGCTACCTCTTTCTGCAACATCAACACCAATGATCTTGGTGGACGGGCAGACGAGAGAAAGGTGCGCAAAAAGATGGAAGTGATGTTATATGGCAAGTTCGCAACCACACGATAGTCTTCATTATCGGCTAAATAATCTGAGGGGTTAAAGCGAAGAATATCTTGATTAACTATTTCCACGTTCTCAACGTCTTGTGAGTCGATGGCAATGGTAAGTATTCCCGCCAGCTTGTCGTCCAGCTCAACAGCAATCACTCGCTTGGCTGCTCGCGCTAATTCAGCCGTTAAAAAGCCCAAGCCCGGACCTACTTCAACCACGGTTTCTTCTGGCTTTAAGTCAGAAGCCTTGATAATCGCTTTGTAGATACCGTCGTTAATTAAAAAATTCTGACCCTTGCTGCGCGCAGGTTTAATATCATATATTCGGCACAATTCTTTAGTTCGGGCAGCAATATTATCCATATAACTATGTTTAAATGACGAAATTAACCAGTCTGCCTGGTACAAAAATCTTTTTTCTAATCTCTTTTCCTTCCAGCCATTTCACAATCGCCGGCACAGTAGTGGCGGCCATTATCACTTCGTCCTCGGAAGCTTCTGCGGGCATCTCTACCTGTCCTCTCAACTTGCCATTAATTTGCACCATGTAGGAAATAACTTCATCCTTGACTAAATTTGCATCAAACAAGGGCCAAGAAGATTTGAAAATACTTTGCTTGTATCCCAGCTTCTCCCAAAGCTCTTCGGCAAGATGGGGAGCGAAAGGGGCAATCATCTGCAATAGCTTCGCCATGTCCTCCTTCGTCAGCGCCCAAGCATTATTCGCCGTATAGTAATCGGTCAATTCATTAACTAGAATCATCAAGGCGGATACGGCCGTATTGAAGCGGAAGTTTTCGATATCATCGCCCACTTTCTTGATGGTTTTATGAAGCAGCGACAAAATTTTCTTATCCACCTTCACTTCGACTTGCTCACTACAAAGTTTCTCAATCTTCTCTAAGAATTTACGTGTGCCAGAGATGCCGTTCGTATTCCAAACTGCTGCCTGATCAAATGGGCCCATGAACATTTCGTACACGCGCAAAGCATCGGCGCCAAAGCGCTCCGCCATATTGTCGGGGTTAATAACATTGCCCCAGCGCTTACTCATCTTCCTCCCATCTTCGCCCACAATTAAGCCAACGTGTTGAAGTTTAGTAAATGGTTCTTCATGAGTCACCACACCAATATCAAATAAAAACTTATGCCAGAAACGAGCGTAAATCAAATGTCGGGTAGCGTGTTCGGCGCCGCCAACATAGAGGTCAACCGGTGACCAACGTGCCTCTTTTTCTTTAGAAACTAATTCATTATTATTTTTGGGATCAAGATAACGCAAATAATACCAGCAAGAACCTCCCCATTGCGGCATCGTGTTAGTTTCGCGTTTGGCCGGTCCGCCACAAGTCGGACAAGTAGTTTCCACCCAGTCAGTAATCGCCGCTAAAGGCGACTCACCAGTGCCAGTTGGTTCATAGCTTTCAACATCAGGTAAAACTACCGGTAACTGTTCTTCCGGTACTCCAACAACGCCGCATTTCTCACAATGAAGTAATGGTATCGGCTCGCCCCAGTAACGCTGACGAGAATAGACCCAATCATTTATCTTATAGTTTACCCTCTTGCTCCCAAGCTTTTCCTTTTCTAACCAAACAGTCATCTGCTTGCGGGCTTCCTCTGATGTTAGATCAGAAAATTTACCAGAGTCATGTAAAATACCGGTCTCGGTAACAACTCCTTTGATAGGCAGATCATATTTATTTGCAAACTTGAGATCGCGCTCATCATGCGCAGGTACGGCCATAACAGCACCAGTGCCATATCCATTTAAAACATAATCAGCAACATAAACCGGCACTTCTTCCCCGTTGAAAGGATTGATAGCCAAAAGACCCTCAAGCTTTACTCCCGTCTTGTCTTTATTTAAATCGGTGCGCTGCAAGTCTGTTTTGTTTTTTGTTGTTTCAATATATGCTTCCACATCAGACCAATTTGTAATCTGATTACGCAAAGCAGTAACGAGCTTATGCTCGGGGGCAAGCACAACATAGGAACAGCCAAAAATCGTATCAACGCGAGTGGTGAAGACGGTTATTGTCTGGTCGCTATCTTTTATTTTGAAATTGATATCGGCACCTTCGCTGCGGCCAATCCAATTGCGCTGCATGTCCTTAATTGCTGGATCCCATTCGGGTAGTTTTTCTAAATCATCTAAAAGACGATCGGCGTAATCGGTAATTTTAAGTACCCACTGCCTCATAGGCTTCTGTTCAACCAGTGTGCCGCAACGTTCGCAGTGACCATCTTCAACATCTTCATTAGCTAAACCGGTTTTGCAGGAGGGACACCAATTAATCGGAGCGTGTGATTCATATGCTAACCCCTTCTTCCACATCTGTAAAAAAATCCATTGGGTCCAGCGATAATATTCAGGGTCAGTGGTATTTATTTCTCGTTCCCAGTCATAACAAAAACCAAGCATGTTTAATTGCCGTTTGTAATTGATAACATTTTTCTCCATTGCCAGGCGCGGATGAACCTTGTTTTTAATGGCATAGTTTTCCGCCGGCAAACCGAAAGCATCCCAACCCATAGGATGAAGCACATCATATCCCTTCATTAAGCGGAGACGGGCAATAATATCAGTTGCGATATAGCCTTTCGGGTGCCCAACGTGCAAACCCTCACCTGACGGATATGGAAACATATCCAGAATATAGTATTTTGGTTTGGACAGGTCTTCGCGGGTGCGGTAAATGCCGCTTTCTTGCCAAAGCTGCTGCCATTTTTGTTCGATACTACGATGATCGTACATATTATTCGAGCTCTATCCCTATAGGGGCATGATCCGATCCTAAGACCTGATCAAGAATATAAGCTTTTTTTATCTTTTTTCTAAGTTTAGCGGAAATAACAAAATAGTCAATCCGCCAGCCAACATTTCTGAAGCGCGCGCCGCCACGGAAACTCCACCAAGAATATTGCACTTTATCAGGGAAAAATGACCTGAAAGTATCAATGAAACCATTATCCATTAATTTACTAAACCAAGCCCTTTCCTCAAGGGTGAATCCGGCTGAACCGGCATTGGCTTTAGGGCGAGCAATATCAATTTCTTCATGAGCAACGTTAAAATCTCCGGTAATTATAACGGGCTTCGTTTTTTCTAGTTCCTTAGCTAACTTTAGTACAGCTTCGTTGAACTCTAGCTTATAAGGAAGGCGACTCAAAATATCGTTAGAATTAGGAAAATAGATATTAATTAGGTAAAAGTCAGGGTGCTCTATGGTTTGAACCCGCCCCTCATCATCATACTTGTCCTCACCAATACCGTTGCGGACAGAGATATTGTCTAGATCAGCTTTAATCAAAACAGCCGTGCCACTATAACCTGGCCTTTTCGCGCCATGCCAAAAGGCCTGATATCCAGAAAAGCTAAGATTCGCCTTTTCTCGGGCAACATCACCAATCTTTATCTCCTGTAAACAGATGATGTCAGGCTTCTCGGTAGTCAGAAAAGACTCAAAGTCCTTATTGATCGCCGCCCTTATTCCGTTCACGTTCCAAGATATAATTTTCATCGTCTTTGTCTTGTGTTATAATTAAATCATTATTAATACTGTCTTCAGTATAGATAAAATTACTCTTTTTTTCAATCAAATCTATGAGCCTAGATGAACGTATTGAGTACTTAGAAATGAAAGAACGACACCAAAAAAAGCTCAGACCTTGGTATAAAAAGGTTTGGGGGGTGTTGTTAATAATCCTAGGAATATTAGTATTAAGTTCAATTATTGCCAGCTCGATTTATGTGTGGAATCAGGTCCAGGTGATACGAACACAGGAGAGCGCTGATTTTGAAGCTAAGGAAATAGCAAAAATTACCTCAGCCATCGATGGCCGCGGCGAAAGCTATACCCTGGGCCCGAAGGATGCCAAAGTGCAAATTGTTGTTTTTTCTGACTTCGCCTGCCCGTTTTGTCAGCAAGCAGCCCCAGTGGTAAGGAGCCTCGCTAAAAAATATCCTGAAGATGTCCGCTTTACATTCCGAAACTATTTCTTCCACGATAATTCCATTGGCCTGGCCTTAGCTGCTAATTGCGCCGGCGAACAAGGACGCTTCTGGGAAATGCACGACAAGATTTTTGAGCGACAAGATTCATATAGCGCCCTTAACGACGATACTGTAAAAGAGCCGATGAAGGCGCTGGCGGCAGAATTGAGCCTCGACTCAAATAAATTCAATACCTGCCTTGATGAGAAGAAATATCTCTATCGCTTAAATGACGACTTCACGGACGCCGAAATACTTGGTCTACAAGGCACGCCGACTTGGTTTATTAACCGCTATAAAGTCACTGGTTTTTATCCCGAAGAAAATTTTATTAACGTTATCGATGGTTTGTTAGTAAAATAATTTAAATAGCCCATGTTGCAAATAAGAGTTCATGGACGAGGTGGTCAAGGAGTTGTTACGACCGCCGAGTTAATCGCCTATGCCGCCTTTAAAGACGGCTATTTTGCACAGGCCTTCCCCTTCTTTGGAGTAGAGCGTAGCGGCGCCCCCATTACAGCCTTCGCCCGTATTGATAAGAAAACAATTATAACCCGTGAACAAATATACGAACCAAATTATTTGATTATCTTAGATAGCACTCTCATAAATGACGATGTCTGCTTAAAAGGAATCACGCCAAACACCAAGCTCATCATCAACAGCAAAGATTCTCCTGAAACGATTAGCAAGCTAGTGAAAAGAAAAATCAAAGCCAGAAATATTTTAACCATTCCAGCATCCGAGATCGCTTTAAATTACCTCGAACGTAATATTGTAAACACTGTTGTTCTGGGGGCTTTCGCACGTCTTAGTGGCACAATCAGCATGAATTCGCTAAAGAGCGCTATCACGGAAAAATTAGCCGACAAAGGGTCGGTACAAGTTAAAAAAAATATCAATGCCGTCAACGCGGCTTTTAAATATGAAGAAATCAGTTAATCCGCACCGTCCAACCGCCCTCCCCGGCTCAGCCAAATTGAATGAGACCGGCTTTTGGCGCACCCAAAGACCAATCTTCAACGAAGAATTATGCACCGGTTGTACTCGTTGCGCCAAACTTTGTCCTGATGCCTGTATCATCATGCGCCTCAACAAAGAAGGTAAATTAAAAGCTCAGCCCGATTACGACTATTGTAAAGGTTGCGGTATTTGCGCAGCTGAATGTCCGTTTTCAGCCATAACCATGAAACCAGAATAATATATGACGATTAGTTTCCTTGAAGGATCACGTGCCATAGCGCAAACTATTGCTAACATCCAACCTGATGTTGTTTCTGCATACCCCATCACCCCTCAAACACACATTGTTGAAGACCTTGCGCGCTTTAAGGCTGAAAAAAAAGCAGACTACGAGTATTTACTCGCTGAAAGTGAAGCCGCTGCCGCCTCCATTGTACTCGGAGCCAGTGCTGCTGGTGCTCGCGTATATACCGCTACCAGTTCCCAAGGATTACTACTTATGCTCGAGGTGTTATACAATGCCGCTGGTCTGCGTCTACCCCTAGTAATGACCGTTGCTAACCGCGCTGTGGGTGCCCCCATTAATATCTGGAATGATCATAGTGATGCGATGGCAATGCGCGACGCTGGTTGGGTAATGTTGTTTGCCGAGAATCATCAAGAAGCAGTTGACTTGCATGTGATTGCTTACCGTCTCGCTGAAAGCACTAATCTGCCCGTTGCTGTAAACGTTGATGGATTTATTCTCACCCACTCTCATGAGAGCGTTATTATTCCTGACAACAAAACGATAAAAAAAATATTGCCTGACTATCTCCCGACTGATGGTGCTTTCCTAGATACTAAAAATCCCACCACCATCGGCGGTTTCTTTACATCCGAACACTACTGGCTTGAACGCAAACAGCTAGACACTGATTTAAAAAACGCCTTGCCTTTAATAAGCAAGCTATATAAGCAGTGGAAGAAAATATTGCCCACCCCATCACCGGTAAAAGCAAAATTCGAAAACGGACTACTAGAATATTGTGGTCCTTCCCACCCCGAAACACTCATTATTGCTATGGGCTCAATGGCAGGCACAATCAAAGAAACAATTAAGGACAATAAATCGGTGGGCTTACTCAAAATCAGAAGTTTCCGCCCTTTCCCTGATATCCGACAATTCACTACTTCCTGTAAGCACATTGCCGTTGTTGAAAAGGCAATGTCCAGTGGTGCCTCAGGGCCTCTATACGCCGAGGTCGGCTCTTCCCTGTATAATTATAAAGGAGTATTGAGCGACAATATTGTTGGTTTGGGCGGTCGTGATGTAAGCTTGCAAACAATTAAGCATATCATTAAATCATCCGGCAAAGCGGGGATTAAATTTTGGTAAAGCTATGAAGTTAAAACAAACTATTGCCTTCGTGTCCAGTCTAGCTTGGTTAGCCGGCCTATTACCTAGAATTGCGCGAGCTGATGTGACTGACCCCATTATTTTTCAGCCTCAAGTCGGGTTGCCCGGAATTCTCAATGCCACGACTAGCATGACTCGGTCAGATACGAGCTATATTGGGGAATTTATTAAAGGATTTTATGATTATGGTCTGGGCATTGGCGGAATTCTGGCCGCCGTCGTTTTAATGGCCGGAGGAATTCTCTGGCTTACGTCTGCTGGAAGCAGCGACACTGTGGGCAAGGCAAAAAATTTAATCATCGGAAGTATTTCTGGTTTACTGCTACTCGTTGGTGCTTGGTTTATGCTTAATACGATTAATCCCGCCCTTATTAATTTCAAGATTCACGAGATAACTGGCATTAGAAGAATTGCAAACGTCTGCTGCGAATATAGAGAAGATGGCAGAAACAAAGCCTCCAATACTCTCTCCAATGATTGTGAAGAAAAAAAAGGCACTTCCTATACTAGCACTATGGAAGGCGTATACATCGCCGGAGTGAACAAATGTATCTATGCAAAAGTCGGTTGCAATATCCAGAAGGACTGCGATGGCGCTGCCGTTAAATGTTTTGACTCTGACATCCAACAAACGGTTAGGCAGAAATGTGGCAACAAATTTATTGACCTTTATGACTATAAAAACGGTCGCTGCGTAAATCACCCTGAGTGCAACAAGCTAATCGCTAACTGCTTTGGAATAAAGAACGGAGACAAGTGTGAAACAATTGACAGTGGCAACTGGTATTTTGCATATATCAACGGTGTTAAGGTCCCCGGCCACTGCTATAACACAATGTGTTATCTCGGTGATGGTAAAGAGGGCGAATACTGCGGATCAAAACCAGGCGCTGGCTGTTATTCTCAAAACTGCAGCTCACTCGGCCAGGCTGGCCAAAAATACTATCAGGACAACACTGGTCGTAAGTGTCTATCTAACCACTGCTGTTATACTGAATAAATGAACACAAATACAAACAACCTGACCCCAGGTCATAACGCCTGCTCTGGCTGCGGACAACTTAGTGCCGTTCAATCAGTGATGCGGGCTTTGGACAAAGACACGATACTGGTAAACTCCACCGGTTGTTTAGAGGTGACCACAACGGCTCATCCGCAAAGCGCTTGGAATCTTCCCTGGATGCACTCTTTATTTGAAAACTCAGCGGCAGTTGGCAGTGGCATTAAGGCGGCTCTAAGAAAGAAAAAGAAAAAAACCAAGGTTGTCATTCAAGCCGGCGACGGCGCCACCTATGACATTGGTATTGGTTTTTTAAGTGGCCTCTTTGAACGTGGCGATGACGTTGTATATATTTGTTATGACACCGAAGCCTATTCCAATACCGGCATTCAGGCATCAGGCTCTACTCCTGCTGGTGCCAAAACAACTACAACCCCCAGCGGCGCAAACGAAGTAAAAAAAGACATGTTAGCCATAGCACTCGCTCATGGTGTTAAATATGTGGCTCAAAGCACGGCTGCCTTCCCCGACGATATCACTGTAAAAGTAAAAAAAGCTTTACAAGCTGAAGGCCCTGCTTATATTCAAATACTGTCCCCGTGTATTCCTGGTTGGAAAATTAAGACTAATGAATCAATTAAAGCCGCGCGCTTAGCAGTTCAGACTGGTTTGTATCCACTCCTAGAATACCAGAATGGCAAGTTAAGCGGTTCAAGTATTAATAAAAACTTCCAGCCAACAAAGATTGAAGAATACATCCAAATGCAGGGACGTTTTAATGGCACCAACCAAACCGAAATAAAAGCCAGTAGCCCTAAGAGTCCGGTTTCCACGGCAATTTGCAGGAAGTCGTTATGTACATTTTCGGCGTAATAACCGTAGCTCTGGATGTTCAGCGTGCCTACGTTCTTGTGGTCGGAGTGGAAGACGTCCCTCAGCCTGCCGGGCCAGCTCTGAATGGGAGCGCTCCAGCCCCACATCAGTAATTCGAAGTTCCGGGGTTGGACGAAGTCGTAGTCGGTGCCGCTCCA